>NZ_JAPJZK010000001.1:1942500-2242560 GCF_026309355.1 Spartinivicinus marinus | reverse complement strand
AAGTAAATAAAACAATTAAATTAGAGCTTGTTCATCCTGCAATAGCTCAACAGTTATATAAGTTGGTAGAAAGTAATAGAGCGTATTTATCAGAATGGCTACCATGGGTAAGTAAAGCAGAGTCGATTGAAGACTATGAGTCTTTTATTAAACAAGTGTTATATGACTATGCCGCTGGTAAAAAAATGGCTTGTAGTATTTTATTTGAAGGTAAGTTAGTTGGAGTATGTGGTTTTAATGCTATTGAACCGGTTTTAAAGAGAGCTGAAATAGGCTATTGGATAGCCTCTGAGTATCAAGGCAAAGGAATTGTTACTCAGGTTTGTCAAAAGCTAATAGAAATCGCTTTTGATTATTATAATGTGGATAAAGTACAAATCTCTGCAGCTAAAGATAATATTAGAAGTCGCGCTATTTGCGAGCGACTAGGAATGAACTTAGAAGGAATCATTACCAACCAAGAAAACGTTAAGGGTAAAATAGTAGATCATGCTATTTATGGACTACATAAAGAACGATGACTTTTTAATAAGGACTAAAAATGAAAGTTTCAGCTTATATGGCTGCAAGTATCGATGGTTATATTGCAAGAGAAAATGGTGAAATTGATTGGTTGATAGAGGGCGAGAATAGGGAAGAAGATTATGGATATGCTGAATTTATAGCTACTGTCAGCTGCTTAATTATAGGGCGAAATACATTTGAGAAAATACTAAGCTTTCCTGAATGGCCCTATGGAAACAAGCGAGTGATAGTATTAAGCAGAACTATAAAGCAGTTGCCTAGTGCAATAATAAATAAAGCCGAGTTGTGTGGTGGTGACTTATTAAATCTAGTAGAACGGCTAAGTAGTGAGGGAGAAGAAAGGCTGTATATAGATGGTGGAATGATAATTCAGTCTTTTCTTAAGCTGGGGTTAGTCACAGATATAACCATAACCCGAATACCTATTTTATTAGGTAAAGGTATACCTTTATTTGGCTTTTTAGATAGTGATATAAAAATTAATCATGTAGCTACCAATGTATTTGATAATGGGTTTGTTCAGTCAAAATACCTTTTAAACGCTTAAAGCTAATTATATTCTTCACAAAGATGAAAGAACAAAATGATTTCTGAAACAGTAGTGCTCAATTTTTGGAAAGCAATGGCTACCAATGACTTTTATAAAGCCAGTGAATGGTTGGCAGAAGACTTTGAATGCTACTGGCCTCAGTCTTCTGAGTTAATTATTGGGAGGGATAACTTCGCTAAAATTAATACCTACTATCCGGTTTGTGGGACTTGGGTATTTGAAATAGTTAATATTTGTAGTAGTGGCAATCAAGTAGTCACTGAAGTTAAAGTCAGTGATAATAATACTAATGCAACGGTCATCACTTTTCATACGGTAGAAGATGGACTAATAGTCAAGCAAAAGGAATTTTGGCCAGATAGCTTTGAACCTCCTCTATGGCGTAGAAAATGGGTGAAAATTATTTAATGTCAGAGTTTAGCTTGCAATAACCCGATGCTCTGTTTGATACGTTTGAATGATAAGTGAAAGCTCTATACCTATTGAACGCTAGACATGAAGGAGCCAGCGTAAAGTGTTACAACTTTAGATGGCAAAACTAAGGTTGGTTAGATAGAATTTATTACCGTACAGATAGTTGTTTTAGACCCTAACTGGCTCCTACCCTAGGGTGATCAAAACGTTTATTCAAACTGAAATCATAGGGCATCTAGGTTGTGAAGACACTGAAACATTTACTTGATAGAAACCAAGCTTGGGCTGCTTCGATTAAAGAGAAAGATCCAGAGTTTTTTGCGCAATTGTCTAAACAACAAGCACCTGAGTATCTCTGGATTGGGTGCTCTGATAGCCGAGTTCCCGCTAATCAGATAGTTGACTTACCTCCTGGTGAAGTATTTGTCCATCGCAACATTGCCAACGTTGTTGTTCATACGGACCTTAACTGTCTTTCGGTTCTGCAATTCGCGGTAGAAGTGCTAAAGGTAAAGCATATTATTGTGTGTGGCCATTATGGCTGTGGTGGAATTAAAGCGGCCATTGATCATCATGAGCATGGTTTGATCGATAACTGGCTTAGAAATATCAAAGATATCTATCGTTACCACCAGGAAAAGCTAGATGAGGTGAAGGATGAAGGAGAGCGAATCAATGCCTTATGTGAGCTGAATGTTATTGAGCAAGTAGCCAATGTATGCCATACCACAATCGTGCAAAATGCATGGAAAGCTGGTCAGGAGCTGTCTGTACATGGTTGGATTTACAGTATAGAGGATGGCATATTGAGAGATTTAAATGTATGTACTACTAGCCTTGATGAGATAGACCAGATTCACCGAGTAAAATAATCCCTGCCATGTATTAATCAGTAAAACCAGGCTGTCATTAATCCTTTAATGACAGCTGAAAAAACGTTCTACAAAACTCATTTAATATATTACGCAAAAAGTAAAAAAATAGGCCTTTCATAGATTGAAAATAAATATTAAATAATAGCTATTTTTTTCAGTTTTATTTGAATGACTTTAGGGGATAAAAGTGATTAACGGCATAAATCATATTACGCTGGCAGTAAATAATTTAGATAAGCCATTTGAGTTTTATGTGAAAGTTTTAGGCTTCAAACCACATGCAAAATGGAATAAAGGAGCATATTTGTCGGTTGGAGAGCTTTGGTTTTGTTTGTCTGTAGATCATGCCCAGCCAAGTAAGGACTATACTCATATTGCATTTGATGTGAGTGAACAAGATTTTCCAGTATTAAAGGACCGACTGATTGCAATGGGGGTTAGGCAATGGAAGGTTAATACGAGTGAAGGTAGTTCTCTCTATATACTGGACCCCGATGGCCACAAGCTGGAAATTCATGTAGGTAGCTTGCAAAGCCGCTTAGATGCACTGAAAAACAATCCTTATCCAGGTTTAGAGCTATACTAACTGCTATTGTTAAAGGTTATTAAGGCTTACCTATACGAGGGTTAGACAATGGCTGCTGAAACTCAAGACTCTCACTTGGAAAATATCTCAAAAGACTTAGTACAATCCTTGGCTGAAGGTGGTTTGTCTTGGGAATGGGATAATCGCTTTAACACAGCACTAACAGCTTTTTCTGTAAGCAAACAAGAGCTAGTGCATCAAGCCGTTAGTAAAAGCCTAGATACAATATTGGATGCATCTAGTATTGAAACTGCATCTGAGGCAGTCAAAAACGTGTCTAAAAGTCTAGGAGGGGTTTCTCCTGGGCAGCAGTTGTTGATATCTGACCCAGAGAGTGGTTCATTTTTATATTGCGCTTGGTGGCCATGGGGGAATGGAGAGAGTATTTCCATTCGTATCGCACCTGTCTTTATTGGTGATGATGGGACTAAACAAGCCTTGTTAAGTCGATTTAAAGAAATATTTTGTGTTGAATAAACAGCACTAGCATTCTTAAGACAGTAAAAAAGGCTACATTAATGTAGCCTTTTATTTTGCATGCTTAATTGTTATTAAGCTTTAGCGCGGCGATATAAGCCAAGTAAGCCTAATGCAATTAATGCAAGAGGTGCTGGGGTTGGTACTGGTACCGGAGGCTTAGGTGGAACAATAGTAGTGTTTCTATTGTGGAAATCTATACCATTAATACCAGAGTATTTCCAATGAGTGATTGTATTGCCATTGTATTGTGCATTGGGGGTGTAGTCTGCATGTACCCAGCCGCCAATAGTATTATTGAACTCTATACCACCTAACAGATCGCCTGTCTGGTTACGTAACTTTTCATTGATTTGAGCAACGTTAATGGAAAAATCTAACGTTTTAGTATTTTGGTGATAATTAATTACATTATCAAAGCGCTGAACGACTGGGTTTAGGTAGTTAGCTCCATTAATGCGATAGCCTTGGTTAACAGTAATAACGTTGTTTTTCAGGTCGATATGCATAAAGCCTGCATTTTTATTGCTTGGGCTGCTACCGCGGTTAACTACCGCCCATAGGCCATCAGTATCGCGAGTTAAGGATGCTTTGAAAGTGAACTGTTGTAATTGATTGTCGTAAGTGAAAGTAGCCTTTTCAATTGAGTCTTTATTGTTTGGTCTGTTGTGCTTGTTTTGCTCATAAGTATAAACAGTTGCTTGAGCTGTTGTTGCTAGAACGCTACCTAGTGCTAATGTTACTAAAGCTTTTTTCATTTGATTTATAACCTTATAAGAATTTGTCGTGTATGCCTTGCATATTGTTGATTTTAATAAAACCGATATACGAGGAAACTTTACTGCCATTGGAGAGCTAGTATTGTGCCAATTATTATAAAACTGGTTTTATTTAGTGGTTTATTTTAGTAAACGAGGCACTTAACACATTTTATCTGATAAATAGTCTGTAAATGCTTTTGCTATATTTCACAGGATAATATCTACAATAATAAGGGATAAATATTGATCAGGATGGGTGTTTTGTGCGTGTAAATGCTTTTGACAAGGCAGGCAATATATGGAACTAAATGAAATAATTGTTATTTACACTTCGCGAGTACTTAACTAATAAGAGATTTATTGTGCGCTTGTTCAATTTATATTTTTCTAATTTAAACGAGATAAATAGAAGTTAGTAAAAAATACCGTCAGCTGTCACTTCCATAAAATAATACAGGGTCTAACTTGTCACTGAATTAGTGTGCACTAGTATGGGTGGAAAATATCCAATATCATTAATTATACATGTGTAATATTCTTATTATTCATGAAGTATATGAATTGAACTGCATTGCAACAGCTTGGCTTTATTTGTAATGTGAATTGAATCAAGGACGCCTCTAATAGTTGTTCATGGTCTCTGCGCAAGCTGATGGGGTTTTGCGTATTTGCATAAGAGTACAGGCAGTCAACAATTATTATTAGAGACGCCCTCAAGTCGTGAACCAGGAAGGGCTATGCAATACCAACAGTATACTCAAGAATCCCTTGATAGGGACTATAATAACCGCCAGGCAGTAACTAACTTTGATCAAATCCTTTCATCGTGGCAGGAAGCCAGTAAAAAAGCCCGCCAGTTTTATGTGCACTTTGATGATATTAGGTATGGCCTGTCGAATCGGGAAACACTCGATGTCTTTCCAGCTAAACAGGCAAACCAACCAGCTATTTTGTTTATTCATGGTGGTTACTGGCAGTCGATGGATAAAAAGTTTTTTCATTTTTTAGCTCCTATATGGGTAGATCGTGGTGTTAACTTTATTTTTATTAATTATCCACTTGCCCCTCATGAAACCCTTACAGGGATTACTAGTAGTATCCAGCGAGCACTTCACTGGTTTTATCAACATGCAGCTGATTACAAAATTAACCCAGATCAACTATTTCTAATGGGGCATTCAGCGGGTGCCCATTTGGCTAGTTACTTATTAACAATTGACTGGCAACGGCTTAGCCCGAAAATTCCTAACGATGCGATAAAAGGTGTCACTGCACTTAGTGGAATTTATAATTTGACACCCATCCAGCAGAGCTTTGTGAATAGTGTTCTGAAGCTTTCTGATGAAGAAGTGAGTCATTATAGCCCCTTTCGATTGAAGCCATTGATGAAGCCTTCGCTATTGCTCGCAGTGGGGGATCAAGAAATTAAAGGGTTTCATGACCAACAACAGGCATTTGGGGACAGTTGGCGTAGATATTTACCACAATTAAAGGAAATCAAAGTTAAAGGAGTTAACCACTTTACTATTTTGGATCAACTTGGTGAGGCTGGCTCACCGTTATTTATTAAAGTGAGCCAGCAGTTAGGGTTACTCAATTAAGGTTAACTGCTATCTGTTATCCATACATTGCTTGTGGTAGCCATGTAGTCAACCCTGGCCAATAAGCTAATAGTGCCAACAGAATAAGCTGAATAACAATATAAGGTGCAACACCTTTATAAATATCTGTGGTTTTTAATCCTTGTGGTGCAACACCACGAAGATAGAACAATGCAAAGCCAAATGGTGGTGTTAAGAACGAGGTTTGTAAATTAACCGCTATCATTACTCCTAACCAAATGGGGTCCAGCCCCATTGCCAGTAGCACAGGACCAACAATGGGCACTACCACAAAGGTGATTTCGATAAAGTCTAAAATAAAGCCAAGCAAGAAAATAACTACCATTACGATGAAGGTGGCAGTGATGACTCCTCCAGGCATGTCATTAAAAACTTCTTGAATCACTTCATCTCCACCATAGCCCCTGAATACCAGCGAAAATACAGATGCGCCTATCAGGATCATAAAGACCATGCAGGTGACTTGAGTAGTAGACTGAACAACTGCTTTTAATTGGATAATGCTGAGCTGTTTTTTGCTTAAAGCGAGGATCGTTGCGCCCACTGCCCCTACTGCTGCTGCTTCAGTAGGAGTAGCCAGCCCGCCTAAAATTGAGCCAAGTACAGCAAAAATCAGTAACAGTGGGGGGACCAAGCTACCTAGCAGGCTGCTGCTGTCCTGAATATCTTCCTTAAGCTGTTTAGTATCAACTGCAGGGGCGTGGGTGGGCTTGAGCACGGCAACTGCAAATTGATAGGCAATATACATGACCACCAGGAGTAACCCTGGAACAATTGCGCCGACAAATAAGTCACCTACAGATACCGTTTTGGGTGAAAAAATTCCCATATCAATTTGGGCTTGTTGGTAAGCACTAGATAGAACATCCCCTAATAAAACCAGGGCGATAGAAGGTGGAATAATTTGTCCCAAAGTGCCTGTAGCGCAGATAGTGCCAGCGGCCAAGCTTTTGTTATAGCCTCTTTTTAACATGGTGGGTAATGATAATAACCCCATAGTTACCACGGTAGCACCAACAATGCCGGTGCTGGCCGCTAATAACATACCCACTACCGTAACGGAAATACCTAATCCACCCGGAAATCGACCAAACAAAAGAGCCATGCTATTGAGCAGGTTTTCGGCTATTTTGGACTTTTCTAGCATGACCCCCATAAAAACAAATAAAGGGACAGCCATCAGGGTTTCATTGGTCATAGTCCCATAGAGGCGGCTGGGTAATGCATTAAGAATAACGGGATCAAAAGCACCAGTTGCAGAACCAACAGCAGCAAACGCAATTGCAGTACCTGCCAGAGAAAAGGCGACCGGATAGCCCAGTAGCAGCACCCCACAGACAACTGCAAACATCAGAAGTGGTATTGCTTCCATCATTAGGCAGCCCCCTCACTTATCGACTCATTAGGAGGTGTTTCTTGGTTTTTAATAATGAGAATTGCACGAAGAAACTCCCCAATACCTTGCAGAAGCAGGGTGACGACTAATGCTAAAATAAAACTTTTCAGTATGAATACTCCAGGTAACCCTCCAGCCTGGCTGGAGCCTTCATAGATTCGCCAGGATTCTGTGACAAACGCCCAGCTCATCCAACCAATAAATAACACCACTGGAATCAGTAAAAATAAACTGCCGAAACAATTGATTAATGCTTGGGCTTTAGGTTTGAAGTGACAATAGAAAATATCAACCCGTACATGCCCATTGTGCTTAAGGGTATAGCCACTGGCGACGAGGAAAATAAAGGAGTGCACATAGATGGCAGATTCCTGAAAGGCAATAGAGCCAAAACCAAAGCCATAACGTAAAACCACCACCACAAACACAATAGCCATTAGTAGCAGGTTAAACCATGCGGTAAAGTTACCAATTGCTTCTGTGATCCGGTCAATGATGGCAACAATATTAGTTATCTTTTTAATGCTCATCTGACACCTATACTGAGTACTTAAGTAGCATTGAGTGCTCTTATATATTGTTGTTTATTGTTTACAGTACTGATTGGCAAACGCCTGCAGTAATCCCTGGGCAATTATCTTGGCCAGTATACCAAGTTATTACACATTAGCGATTTGTAGAACACTTTAACCAGGATTTGTGCGAATCATAGCTAGTTTAGGCAGCTATAACGTAGGGCTGAAGTAAAAGAAGAGCTAAGCATTCAAGCATTGACCAAAGCATGACAAATTAGTGATAGGCTGTTGGTTTTTCATTCATATCTTTAACAAAAACGTCATATTAACTCCATATAGTTAACACCACTTAGATTAATACTGTGCCAGGAAAACAAATCCATTAGGAGCATGTGATGAAATTGAACAGAATTCTTCCAGCTGCTGCTCTAGTTGCGGTAGGCACGATGAGTGGGCTAACCCAAGCTGCTCAAGAAGTGGACCCTAAAATTACCAGCTATGCTAAGGCCAGTGGTGTTTCTGGTAACTTATCCAGTGTTGGCTCCGACACTTTAGCTAACTTGATGACCTTATGGGCAGAAGAGTTTAAGCGAGTGTATCCAAACGTTAATATCCAAATTCAAGCAGCAGGCTCATCAACAGCCCCTCCGGCTTTAACAGAAGGGACGGCTAATTTAGGGCCAATGAGTCGTAAGATGAAAGATAAAGAGCTGGAAGCATTTGAGAAAAAGTATGGCTACAAGCCAACAGCGATTCCAGTTGCTATTGATGCGTTAGCCGTATTTGTTAACAAAGATAATCCCATTAAAGGGCTAACCATCAAACAGGTTGATGCCATTTTCTCTACTACCCGTAAATGTGGTTATAAAAAGGATATTAATACTTGGGGGAAAGTAGGTTTAAATGGCCCATGGGAAAAGCGTGATATTCAGTTATTCGGCCGTAACTCAGTTTCTGGCACATACGGCTACTATAAAAAGAAAGCTCTCTGTAAAGGGGATTTCAAAAATAATGTAAATGAGCAGCCTGGATCTGCTTCGGTAGTGCAGTCGATTAGTGCTTCAATTAACAGTATTGGTTACTCAGGTATTGGCTATAAAACATCAAGTGTTCGCACAGTACCACTGGCTAAAAAAGACGGCCAGTCGTTTATTGAAGCAACACCTGAAAACGCGGCTAAAGGCTCTTATCCACTTTCTCGATTCTTGTATGTATATGTAAACAAGCAGCCAAATAAACCGCTATCACCACTGGATCGAGAATTTATTAAGCTAGTTTTATCCAAACAAGGCCAGGAAGTTGTAATAAAAGATGGCTATATTCCACTGCCTGCTAAAGTAGTTGAGAAGCAGTTGAAGAAGTTAGGCGTCTAACCTTAACTTCTTCTAGCCGAAAGTTTTTATGTAGGCTAGCTAGAGACGTAAGTAAACACAAAATATGAGCCGAGTACTCTATAAAATAGTGCTCGGTTATTTTGTTTGTATTATACCTTTCGCTTTGGCTCTATGTTAGAAACTCAAAAACAGCATCTGAATATTTCAGCACCGCTCCTCATTAGTTTGTAACATATTTGTAATAATCAGCCTCTATCGTACCTGCCATGAAAGAGCAAACCACATACACACCAAAAATTGATTTAAACACGGCAAGTGCCAAACGTTATCGGCGTTTACGTCACTTTAAAGATATCTTTGCTAAGTGGGGTGTCGCGATTGGTGGTATTGGCGTTATTGTTGCCATACTGCTGATATTTCTCTATTTGATGTATGAGGTTATGCCGCTGTTTAAGTCAGCATCAATTGAAAAAATCAGCCAATACTCAGTACCTGTGGTAGATGTATCGGGTGGGAGAGAAGTGGACAACGAGGCTGAAGAGCAAGCTAAAACTCTTTACCTTAGTATGGAAGAGCAGGCTGAAATAGGTCTAAGGGTGGATAGTGAAGGGAATGCTATCTTTTTTAAAACCCACTCTGGCGAAATACTAAAAAAGCATACCTTGCCAATTCCTGTTAGTAGCAAAATAACCGCTATAGCCGAAGCAGGACCTGGGGCTGATGAACTTGCTCTAGGATTCAGCAATGGTGAAACGTTGGTTTTTAAGCATGAATATGCTGTGAGTTATGGTGAAAATAATCAACGCCTGATTGAACCATCTATTCAATATCCTTATGGTGAAGAACCTGTTGTACTATCTAAAACCGGTGATGCCATTACCCATATTGCTATCCGTGATACAGAAGAATCACTTGCTATTGCGGGCGCAACAGATAGCAACTTGCTGCTTAATATTCTCAATAAAGAAGAAGACTTCCTAACAGAAGAAATTACCTTTGAAGAAGAGCATTTAGAGCTACCAAAAATCACTGGGGATATTAAAGGGTTGCTGATCGATCCCGAGCAACGCTGGCTTTATGTATTAATAGATCAAGCGCAGTTGGCAATACTGAATATTGCCGATCGGGAACACCCAAAGATTAATAGCGTGTTAGATGTTACCAGTGGTGAATATCAACTGTCACAAGCAAAATTATTGCTTGGCGGTGTTTCTTTGTTATTAGGAGACAGTGGCGGCAATATTTCTCAATGGTTTCTTGTTAGAGATAAAGATAGTGAATGGCGCCTAGAGCGAATTAGGGACTTTACATTAGCAAATAACAACATAACAAGTATTGCTCCTGAACATCGTCGCAAAGGCTTTTTGGTTGCAGATGACCAAGGGCGGATAGGAGTTTACAACACAACTGCCCACCGCACATTAATTAATGAGCAAATTAGCGAAAAGCCAATTAGCTGGCTGGCCGTCTCTCCCCGTGGTAAAGCATTTTTAGCTGAAGATCAAAATGGTCAGATGAGCTTTTGGAGTGTTGATAATGAGCATCCAGAAGTTTCCTGGTCTGTATTATGGGATGAAGTATGGTATGAAAACTATGATAAGCCTGATTATATTTGGCAGTCATCAGCATCTACCAACGACTTTGAGCCCAAGATGAGCTTGATGCCATTGGCATTCGGCACCTTAAAAGCAGCGTTTTATGCCATGTTGCTTGCTACACCATTGGCAATTTGTGGCGCAATTTATACGGCTTATTTTATGGCCCCTGCTATGCGTCGGAAAGTTAAACCAGTTATTGAGTTAATGGAAGCATTGCCTACGGTTATTCTTGGCTTCTTGGCTGGGCTCTGGCTAGCACCGTTTGTAGAAGACCACTTAACAGGGATTTTTACCTTACTCATTGTAGTACCCATAGGCTTTTTATTGGTTTCATTTGGCTGGCATCAATTGCCGGATAATATTAAGCACCGAGTGCAGGATGGCTGGCAACCATTATTACTCATTCCGGTAGTCATTGTTTTAAGCTGGCTGGCTATAGCAATGAGTTCTACTATGGAGGCCTTATTTTTTGGTGGCGATATGCGTAGCTGGCTGGGCGAACAAGGTATTAGCTTTGATCAGCGTAATGCGCTTGTCGTAGGTTTAGCTATGGGTTTTGCCGTCATTCCAACAATTTTTTCTATTACCGAAGATGCTATTTTCAGTGTGCCCAAACATTTAAGTTATGGCTCATTGGCGTTAGGGGCAACTCCCTGGCAAACCTTAACTCGGGTTGTTTTATTAACGGCAAGCCCAGGTATTTTTTCTGCAGTAATGATAGGTATGGGTAGAGCCGTGGGAGAAACCATGATTGTACTAATGGCAACAGGTAATACACCCATAATGGATGTAAATATTTTTGAGGGAATGCGTACTTTGGCTGCCAATATTGCGGTAGAAATGCCTGAGTCTGAAGTAGGAAGCTCTCATTACCGGGTATTATTTTTAGCTGCATTAGTGCTGTTTTTATTTACCTTTATTGTTAACACCATGGCTGAAATGATTCGTCATCGGCTTAGAAAGCGTTACAGCTCACTATAACAGTTGAGATAGGTGAAAATGATGCGTATCTCCTTACAAAAGTGGTATCGAAGTGGCGAACCTTGGGTTTGGTTGAACGCCGGTGCCGTCTCCATCAGCATTGTTATGGTGGTGGGGTTATTAGCATTAATTGCCGTAAGAGGCATGGGGCATTTTTGGCCTGGTGCTATTATGCAAGCCAATTACGAGTTACCAGGCTCTGAAAGCCGATTAGTTGCAGGCGAAGAAGTTGATCACGAAGAAGTACCCATAAAGCAGCTTAAAAATGCAGGTGTACCCATCATAGAGGGTATTGAAACCATGCAACGGACGCTGTTAAAAGTGGGTAACCGCGACTTAACGAATGCTGATTTTCAGTGGGTAGTGGCCAATTATTTAACCAACATGGAATACCCTGAAGAGATTATGGCGATAGAGCGCCGAGAGTGGGGTAATTTTTATGGCTACTTAAGAGCCGTTAAGCAAGACGGAGAATTAATAGCAGGTGCCAATGATGCAGAACTGTGGAATATTTTTCAGCAGCGGATTGAGCGGGCATTAACGATATACAACGATATTTATGAAATTGAAAAACATGATATTGGCGCCATAAACTCTGAACTGGAAAGGTTAAGGTTACAACAGCGTCGATTGGAGCTGAATGATGAATTAACGTCCACTCAATTAGCTGATATCAGAGCTCAGGAAGCAGAGCTACAAGCACAATATAAGCAGCTTGAGAAGAAACTAGCTAAATTACATATTTCTTTTCAGCGTGACAGTATTGTTGTTGATTCTGTTGATGGAAATACCACGGAAATATCACTGGCGAAAGTCGTTCGGGCATATCAACCTAATGCCATGAACCTTTGGCAAAAAATAGCCTTTTATGGTGAGAAAGTGTGGGAGTTTGTCAGCGATGAGCCCCGTGAAGCTAATACCGAAGGCGGCATTTTTCCGGCCATTTTTGGCACAGTGATGATGGTTATTCTGATGTCAGTTATGGTAACGCCATTTGGCGTTATCGCTGCAGTTTACTTACGAGAATATGCTAGCCAAGGTGTAATTACCCGAACGATTCGAATAGCTGTGAATAATTTGGCTGGTGTGCCATCTATTGTTTATGGCGTGTTTGGTTTAGGCTTTTTTGTTTATTTTCTTGGTTCTAATATCGATCAGATATTTTTTGCTGAGGCATTGCCTTCGCCAACATATGGTACCCCAGGGTTGCTATGGGCTTCTATTACTTTGGCGTTACTTACTTTACCGGTTGTGATTGTTGCAACGGAAGAAGGCTTATCACGCATTCCACGAGCTGTGCGTGAAGGTAGCCTGGCATTAGGAGCAACCAAGGCCGAAACTTTGTGGCGAGTTGTACTACCAATGGCTAGTCCTGCTATGATGACGGGCTTGATCCTAGCTGTAGCAAGGGCTGCAGGCGAGGTGGCACCGTTAATGTTGGTGGGGGTGGTAAAATTAGCCCCTTCACTGCCGCTGGATGGCAACTATCCTTATTTACATCTCGACCAGAAGTTTATGCATCTGGGCTTCCATATTTTTGATGTAGGCTTTCAAAGTCCCAACGTGGAAGCAGCCCGTCCATTGGTATATGCCACAGCGTTGTTATTGGTCATTGTGATTGCTGTTTTAAATTTATCAGCTGTCGCAATTCGTAATCATTTACGTGAAAAATATAAAGCGTTAGAAGTTTAACTGTCGCATTCTTAAATTATTATTGGATACGACACTGGCTATATGAAATTAATTTATATATAGCTAGTATTAAAGCATTTATTATTAAAATAGTGAGAGTATGTTATGACGGCCCTCGCAACCCTTGAAGTACAGAAAACTAACCAACAGGGAAACCAGCCATTGACTCATGGTGTAGATATGGCAACCCTCGGGCGTGGGAGGCAAAGTCTTGATTTAAGTCAGGAGCAGCTTTGTCTTGAAATTGCCAATGTAAATTTATTTTATAGTGAGAAACAGGCGCTATTTGACATCAATATGTCAATTCCGCAAAAAAGAGTAACCGCTTTTATTGGCCCCTCTGGTTGTGGTAAATCCACGCTATTAAGAAGCCTAAACCGAATGAATGATTTGGTTGACGGCTGTCGGGTAGAGGGTCGCATAGCTTTAGATAATCAAAATATTTATGATCGCTCTGTGAATGTGGCGGATCTTCGCAGACGAGTGGGAATGGTGTTTCAAAAGCCTAATCCATTTCCAAAAAGTATTTATGAAAATGTTGCTTATGGGTTAAGAATCCAGGGCATTAATAAAAAACGGGTGTTGGATGAAGTGGTTGAATGGGCTTTAAAAGGCGCTGCATTATGGGATGAAGTGAAAGACCGACTTCATGAAAGCGCCTTAGGTATGTCAGGTGGGCAACAACAGCGATTAGTTATTGCCAGAACTATTGCGGTAGAACCTGAAGTATTGCTGCTGGATGAACCTGCATCAGCGCTAGACCCTATCTCTACATTAAAGATCGAAGAGCTGATTAATGAGTTAAAGTCAAAATACACTATTGTGATTGTTACTCATAATATGCAGCAGGCTGCTCGAGTTTCCGATTACACTGCATTTATGTATATGGGTAAATTAGTAGAATTTGACGACACAGATACACTGTTTACCAACCCAGCACAAAAGCAAACAGAGGACTATATTACAGGGCGTTATGGCTAATTTTTATGCCCTGAGAATTAATATAAAGGACATAAACATCAAGTGTCGTTTTTGAGGAATGATCTCAGCTATTATTAAAGTAAGCTGTGTAATGGTAAAGTAAACTTACCAAGCTGACATACCATAAGTATTCATAAGTATCGCCTAGGCTGTTTAACGAGCCTGGATGCTACTGAACCACAACAAGGTTGCAAGCAGTAATGGACATCAATTCAGACGCGCACACTCAACATATTTCCCAGCAATTTAATGCCGAACTTGAAGAAGTAAGAAATAGCTTGCTGGCAATGGGAGGCTCCGTTGAAAAGCAAGTAAGTGATGCAATTAGAGCGCTTATTGATGCGGATAGTGAGCTAGGCAAACAAGTGCGTAAAAATGATGACCAAATCAATGCAATGGAACTCTCCATTGATGAAGAGTGTGCACGTATTTTAGCGAGAAGACAGCCAGCAGCTAGTGATTTACGGCTAGTTATAGCCTGTTCAAAAATGTCGACGGACTTAGAACGTATTGGTGATGAAGCAGCTAAAATTGCTGGCCATGCGATTGAGCTAACCGAGGAAGGTGAAGCGCCAAAAGGGTATATTGAAACCCGTCATATTGGTGCCCGGGTACGCCGTATGGTACAAGAATCACTAACCGCTTTTGCCCGCTTTGATACCGAAATGGCTTTGAGAGTGGCGCAAGAAGATAAATCTGTTGATTTAGAGTACCAAAGTGCCATGCGAGAGTTGGTTACTTTTATGATGGAAGACCCAAGAAGTATTACCAGGGTATTAAATATTATGTGGGTACTAAGGTCTTTAGAGCGTATAGGCGACCATGCTAGAAATATAGCCGAGCATGTTATTTATTTAGTCAAAGGGACGGATGTTCGGCATATTGGTTTAAAGCGGATGAAAGAAGAAGTAATGGAAAAGTAGTTTTTCTTCATTTCACTCTTTCTCTCAGAGGATGTTGCAGAAGTACTCTAAGCTAAGCCCCTTCTAAAGTAAATATACCCTCACCCCAGCCCTCGCCTAGAGGGAGAGGGGGCTAAAGCGACATCCTACTTTGAATGAAGCTCTCCCCCTTTAAATAAAATACTAATAAAACCTGCTACTTAACTTATTGAAAGCTATTATTAACACATAATGCGATTCAATATATTCTGCCTAATCATTATTTTGCTTGGTTGTAACTATGGTATTTTAGCTCGTGCTGCAGTCAGTAACACAGTTAAAACAGAGCAGACTGAGTTGAGTGTTCTTATTCGTTATAATTATCTATCTCCTGCTGTATATAAGCGGTTTGAGCAAGAATATAATGTAAAAATTAAGTTGGTATATTATAACAGTGATGATGATAGGAATTTGTTATTGCTGGAGAGTGATGGGCGAGGGGTCGATATTGTTTGTGTTGACTCAACAACAGCAACAGCTTATATCGCAAGTGGCTGGATAACTCCGCTTACCCGTTTTCAGTTAAAAAATACTCAACATATTGATGGTCGCTGGTTAACACAGCATAATTTGCTAGAAAAATTTGCAGTTCCCTATTTTTGGAAGGTATTAGGAATCGCTTTTCATAATGAAAGGTTAAAAGAGCCTATTAGGCATTGGGATAATATTATTAATCCAACCCCTTCGCTTTATAGTAAAATTTTAATGCCACCTACGGCTCATGAAACGGTGGCAATTACTTTGCTTAGTTTAGGATATTCAGCTAATAGTACCAGTATCAATGCTTTACAAAAAGCAGAATTAACGTTAACCAAACAACGGCCGTTTGTGTTATGGACGAGTGATATTCGTTTTCCTGCTACAGGTGCTATCAACGAAAACTTATGGGTAAGTGCGGTTTATAATGGAGAAGCCTATGCGTTAATGCGTAGTGGTATGCCTATAGATTTTACTATACCAGCTGAAGGTTCAGTGATGATATTAGATTATTTAGCAGTGGCTGAGGAATCTGAACAAAAACAACTAGCAGCTAAATTTATCGACTTTCTAAATGAGCCACATAATGCGGCAGAAAATGCTCACTATGTAGCGTACTCCAGCCCAAATGCTGCCGCGAAAACATTGCTTCCAGAGTCCATGCAACGGAGCCCATGGCTATATCCATCTCTTCAAGTAATGAACAAGCTTGAGTTATTATTGCCGTTGCCAAGCACTGCAACAAAGAAAATCAGTCAGATTTATTTCCATTTACAATAAACGGGCTTTTTAACAGAACACCTGCATACCTTCAAAACAGCATCTTGATTGCGAATTTACCAGAAGGCTTGGAGCTGTAAACAATTATTAGAGGTGTCCTATGTCTAAAAATGATATGTTCTGCTGAAGTATTCGGGCTAATATACTGAATATAATGTTTTTTAATAGTTATTTTAGTAAATAGTACCTGTCAGTATGAAGTTAAGGGCGAAAATAATTCTGTTGCTGATGCCCACGGTAGTTTTACCCGTTCTACTGCTGGGCTTTTTAGCTTATAAAGAAATAAAGCGGCTTTATGAGCATCAAACCCTCGATCAAATGACCCTCAAGATTAAAGAGGTAAAAACTCAGGTTAATCATTTGCAACGAGTAAGTATCGGCAATATCAGTTTATTAGCTTCCACCAATTTACTAAAGCGGTATTTTCAGTTGGATGAAAATAAGCGTTATCAATTGCTTTACCGCCCGTTATTACAAGTTTTTCAAAATTATCAAAATACATACTCAGATCATTTTGAAATTCGTCTGCTGTTGCCAGATGGTTATGAGGATGTGCGATCTACCTGGGAGCCAGTGGCTAACCAAACTGACCAGGAGGGAGGGGAGCCTTGGTTTCGTCGCTTAAAGGAGAGTGATCAGGAAACCCAGGCATTTTTCATGCTCCACCCAGATACTGAAAGCCTGACATTATTAGTGTCTAAAGCGGTACGGTTAGCTGACCAATCGATGGATCCCTTATTTGCAGAAGCTAAATTACGTGGCTATTTAGTCATCTCAGTAGATACCAGCGAACTCTTGCAATATTTGCAGCAGGCGCGGATTGGCAACAATGGCTATATGTTTTTGGTTGATAGCCAGGGACAAACGTTATTTAGCCCAAAATCAGATAAAATAACAATGGATAAAGCGTTATTCAGTCGACTGAATAATCAGGTTAATGAAACCCTGAAAGCACCATTTAATAATAATGAGTCTTACCTGTCGTTAGTTCCACTGGCGGAAAACTTAAGTCTTGTAGCTGTCTGGCCAGAGGCTGATGTTCATGTGATTACTGAGCGAGTTGAAGTCGTGGTGGCAGTAATTACTTTTGGCACTATGTTGGTGGGTGGCTTTTTACTGTATTGGATTTTAAATTCATTAATTGTTAACCCCATTGTCTATCTCAAACAAGCGGCTTTAGATATTGCTGAAGGCAATATGAAAGTGGCCATTGATACCAGGCAGTCAGATGAAATTGGTGATTTAGCCAAAGCTTTCAATGATATGCGTGATAGTTTGCGAGAGACAGGTGTTGCGCTACATAAAATTGCTTATCAGGATAGCCTTACTGGGCTTTCCAATCGCAACATGTTTATTGAATCGTTAAATAGAGCCATAGCCCACTGTAAGCGGCAAAAGCTTTGTTTTGCATTACTCTTTATTGACTTAGATGGGTTTAAGGTGGTTAACGACACCTTAGGGCATGATGCGGGAGATGAGCTGCTAAAAACTTTTGCTAATCGACTACGGCTTTGTTTACGTACAGAAGATTTAATTTCTCGCAATATTGCAGACTTTTCTGATAGCACCATTGAGCCTGATGAAGGAGTTTCTCGACTGGGTGGAGATGAATTTACCATTTTGCTTAATGGGGTAGCCAAAGGAGAAGATGCTAGCCTGGTTGCAGAACGGATTCTGGAGGCTCTATCTCACCCATTTATATTAAAAGGCCAGCGTTATCACTTAGGGGCAAGCATTGGTATAACGGTTTATCCTGATGATGGTGAAGAAGCTGGGGAGCTATTAAAGCACGCAGATACAGCGATGTATCACGCTAAAAATGTGGGTAAAAACACTTATCAGTTTTACCATAACGCAATGACAACCAAGGCAATGGAGCGCCATGAACTATTAACCGACTTACGTAAAGCCATTGAGCAAGGGCAAATGGTGCTCCACTATCAACCACAGCTAGAACTCAAAACAGGTGAGCTAATTGGTTGTGAAGCACTGGTTCGTTGGGAGCACCCAGAAAAAGGTTTGATTCCCCCTTTCCACTTTATTCCATTAGCTGAGGAATCTGGGCTAATTGTGCCGTTAGGTGAGTGGGTGTTAGAAGAAGCTTGCCGCCAAGCAAGGGAGTGGCAGTTAGCAGGCTTTAAGCCGCTTAAAGTGGCAGTAAATGTATCAAATATACAATTTAATCGGATGGACATATGCCAACTAGTAACGAACAAGTTGTTGTTAACAGAACTAGAAGCTAAATACCTGTCAATTGAGTTAACTGAAACCAGCATTATGCAGTCTGGTGATGTGTCCTTTGAGATGCTGCAGGCTATTAAGGGCCAAGGAGTAGGGATAGCCATGGATGATTTTGGTACGGGTTATTCATCGCTAGGCGCACTAAAAAAACTACCTATTGATAACCTGAAAGTAGATAAAAGCTTTATTGATGAAATTCCTGAGAACAGTGAAAGTAAGGTGATTTTTAAGGCGATTGTTGCAATGACCAAACAGTTTGGTATTAGCCTAACGGCAGAGGGAGTAGAGACAAGCGAACAGTGTGACTTTCTACAAATTCATGGTTGTGACTTTATTCAGGGGTATTTGCTGAGCAAACCACTCCCGCCTAAAGAAATGGAACAATTTTTGGCTAAACATAGTGAGCCTATGTTGATTAAGTCTGGCTAAGATTTTTAATTATAGACAGGCCATTTCATTCAATGGTCATTGACTATTTAGTCTATATTCTCATTAGACAAGCTTTTTGGGTGTAGCCCAAAGGGGCTGGCATAACGATGAAAAAAGTAAAGCTATTAGTTGTTGATGACGCATCCTTTATCAGGGACCTGGTAAAAAAAGCAGTGAAAGACCGCTTTCCTCACTTTATTTTTGAAGAAGCGATTAATGGCAAAAAAGCCATGTCCATGCTAGAGAAAAGCGAATACGACTTGGTGTTGTGTGACTGGGAAATGCCAGAGTTAAGTGGGCTGGAGTTGTTGCAGTGGATGCGTAATGAGTATCAGTACAATAAAACGCCTTTTATTATGGTGACCAGTCGGGGCGATAAAGAAAATGTTGTCCAAGCGATTCAAGCGGGTGTGAGTGAGTACATTGGTAAACCATTCTCTAATGACCAGCTGGTGAAAAAAGTCATTAAAGTACTATCCAAGCGACTACCCCGTGATGTGCTAGAAGGGAAAGCCACCAAAAGTGCCCTTGAGAGCAGTGTTTCCCAAGGCTCAATATCTGCACTCGGCGCTAAAGCAGTTGGAGGGGCACCAGCTAAGGCACCTCCTCAAAAAGCCGCTCCTGCTCAATCAGGCTCTGTTGCAGCTTTAACTGGAGGTACATCAGCAGCAGCTAAGCCTCAGGCAGGTAAAAAACCAACAAAAGGCCCTGCACAGTTACGAGTGCACGATAAAACCATCCCTTGTGAAATTCAGGATATTAGCTTAAAAGAAGCAAAAGTCATTGCTAGCCGTGAGCATGGTATTCCCCAGTTACTGGATACGGCGGTTATTGATTTGCAGCAAAATGATAGTGCAGGTGATGTAGCCAGAATCAACTGTCTGATTCATACGCTGCAGGCACCTGAAAAAAATATCAATGCAGGCAATATTGTCATTTCAGTGGTCTTTGTGGATGAAGACCCACAGAAATTTGATTATTTATCGAAGTTTATTGCTTCAGGGTCTGGAAAAAAATACTGGTGATATACTCTTCGCGAATGATTTTTATACCCCTAGGGCACAAGGGCTTTGTTACCGTCGTTAAGCACCAAGGATGGTGTGAATGCAGTTTATGCAGGAGCAATAAACTGTCTTCACCCCAGTCATTTAGTTTATCTAAACTCCTGGGGCTTCATCGCTCGGTGGCCTCGCCTAAATAATCCTTCGCTTTGAGTATATACCACTTTATTTTTACACCTAAAAGTGATTCATCCCTTCGCTTTGGGTATTATTGTTTATTACGAATTTCTTTTAGGGGATTATTCCACTAGCTCTGGGCTGTTTTCGCTAGCGATTATTGTGGGAGGGAAGTGACAAATAAAACAGCTGCCCTTACCGAGTTCACTTTGTATTTCTAAGTGAGCGTTATGTCTGATCAGTACATGCTTCACAATAGCCAGGCCAAGCCCTGTACCACCAGTGTTAATTGAGCGACTAGGGTCTGCTCGATAAAACCGCTCGGTGAGACGTGGGATATGCTTGGGATCAATACCAATTCCATCATCCATCACCGAAAGGTGCCCGCCATCCTCATCTTCCCACCAATGTACATTAATTTGCCCAGCAGCAGGTGTGTATTTAACGCTATTAAAGATTAGGTTCGAGATAGCACTATGCAGCTCGCGGTCATGTCCTAACAGTGTTGCACCTTCTGGACAAACCAATTGGATATGATGGCAACGGTCACCACTGAGCGCCTTGGCATCACTAATGATGTTTGACAAGATCTTCTGTAAGTAAATTGGCTTTAAGTCAGCCTGTCGATCGCTGGTTTCTAGACGTGATAACAGGAGTAAGTCACTGACCAGATTTTCCATTCGATCTGACTGCTGCTGCATTTGCTGCAAAGCACGTATCCAGCGTTCAGGTAAAATATCAGCGTTATCCAGCAAGGTTTCCAGATAACCTCTGATCACTGTGAGAGGGGTTCTTAGCTCGTGGGACACATTTGCTACAAAGTCTTTTCGCATTTGCTCCAGATTATGCAGCCGGGTAATGTCCCGTACTAACAACAAGCGATCATTGCGACCAAACAGCGTAATATTGAATTGTAAGATGAGCTGGTCATTGATGGGGGAGGGAACTTCCAGCGCTTCTTGGTACTCTTTTCTGTCGAAATACCTGGAGAATGCTGGCTCTCTGATCAGGTTTGTGATTAGCTGCCCTTGATCTACAGGGCTCTTAAAACCGAGCATGGTTTCAGCAGCTTGGTTCCACCACTCCAGGTTGCCCTGATTATCAACCATAATCACAGCATCATTCAGTGCTGCAGTAGACTCTTGAACACGGTCAATCACTGCTTGTAGCCGGGCACGCGCTTTTTGGTCGCGGCGCTGCAGCCGGTAGATAGCATCAAAAATATCTCCCCAGATACCACGACTTTCTGGTGGCTCTAGGTGATTGTGCTCACTCTCTTGAAGCCAATGGCTGAGGCGAAAAACCTGTAACAATGTCCAGCTAAGGTATCCAGCTAAGACAATTGCTAAAACCCAGGCTACTTCTCCGATAGCTACTCCAAACAACACACTGACTATTACAGTGATAGCGAGTCGCTGAATAATTTCGCCTTGCCAGTTAACTTTCACCGCTAAGCCTTAGTTGAGAACCTATAGCCAGTGCCCCTAACAGTCTGAATAAAGCGGTCATGGCCGGTGCCTAATGCTTTACGCAGCCGCCTGATATGGACATCAACGGTACGCTCTTCAACGTACACATTGCCGCCCCACACTTGGTCCAATAACTGGCCTCGGGTATAGGCTCGCTCTTGATGTGTCATAAAGAACTGCAACAGACGGTACTCAGTAGGTCCCATTTCAGTCGGCTTACCGTTAATACTTACCCGGTGACTGATTGGGTCCAGCTCAAGTCCTTCAACCCTGATGGGCTCTTGAGGTTCGTGAGCGCCAGAACGTCTCAATACTGCTTTCAAACGGGCAACCAGTTCTCTGGGGGAGAATGGTTTGGTGATGTAGTCATCTGCTCCCACTTCCAGGCCCTGAATTTTATTATCTTCTTCACCTTTGGCGGTTAACATGATGATGGGAATATTGGCCGTAATTTCATCACGGCGGAGCCGTCTAGCCAATTCAATCCCACTGGTTCCTGGTAGCATCCAATCAAGCAAAATCAGATCGGGTTTCTTGTCGATCATGATGCTATGAGCATCTTGCGTGTTATCTGCTTCCAGACATTCGTAGCCAGCCATTTCGAGTGCGACTGCAATCATTTCTCGGATGGGGGCCTCATCGTCCACTATGAGTATTTTTTTGCCAACCATTTTCAAGCCTTCTCTCGCTTTCAAGTTGTCAGCAGAGCATTACACAGTCTTTATGTTACATTTGAATGACATTCGTGTGGCTCTGCCCTGAAAGTGTTTCCAATCCATGAGTTTTATGACTGTGGCTCAATACCACAGTGAGAAGTTTTCCTAGTGATTACCTGCTATTAATTCCTCCTTCCTGAGGAAGAGGGAGCTAATAAGGTAAAACTAAGAAACAGCACTATCACAAACTATTCCAACAAAGACAAACATGCCTGCCCAGTGATTGTTTAAAAATGCTTTAAAGCATTGGGACCGGTCACGATCTTTGATTAAGTACTGCTGATAGATAAACAGCCCAGCCATTAAACCGATGCCAATAAAGAACAGCCAACCACGCTGAAATAAATAGCCTACCCCTGATAACAAAGCTAGAGTAATTATTTGTAATAAGCCAATCATAAGTTTATCAGCTTTCCCAAATAAAATAGCAGTAGATTTGACGCCTATTTTTAAATCATCGTCTCTATCTACCATGGCATAAGCCGTATCGTAGGCTACTGTCCATGCTAAATTAGCCCAGAAAAGTAACCAGATAGCGTGGTTTAGCTCTCCAGTTTGAGCAGTATAGGCCATAGGAATCGACCAGGAAAAAGCAGCCCCTAATACAATTTGTGGAAAATGAGTGTAGCGCTTCATAAAGGGGTAACTAATGGCTAAAGCCAAGGCACCAAAGCTTAGTAAAATCGTCAGCTGATTGGTAAATAGCACCAGTATCAGCGCAATAATACAAAGGGCTACAAAGCAACCCATTGCTTCCTTCAGCGTCATCGCACCAGTAACCAGTGGCCGATTTTGGGTTCGCTTAACATGACCATCAAAGTGACGATCAGCAATATCGTTAATTACACAACCTGCGCTGCGCATCACTGTGACACCTAAGCAAAAAATAATAATCAGGTGCCAATCTGGCAGGCCATCAGCAGCTAGCCATAAACTCCAAAGGGTTGGCCAAAGCAGCAAGTAAATACCAATGGGGCGGTTTAAGCGGGTGATACTCAGAAATGCATTGAGTTTGTTAGAAGAGCTACTGGTTAGTTCCATCCTGTTAGTCACTATCAATAAGCATTGTTATGTTAGTTGCTGTAATGAAAAAATCGTAGGTAAAAATAGTTCGCTTACAGCTAGTTGCCGCTGGTTAATGATAAATACAGATTGCCTGCCCCAACAGTCTTGATTAATAGTTGAGTGCGTTATTGTTGAGGGTATGGGTAATGTTTGCAATTGCTCATGACTAAAGTGAGCGTACTGAAAGTTAGGGTTACGTTTGCTACTGGCATGAGTAAACAATAGTTTACCGAGTGGCTCTGTATCGAGGCTGAGCAGTGGCCGGCAGCTTAGTAAACCAGTAAATGCGGGTATCACGGTGCGTGCATAGATCACTGGCTGCTGGCAGGCACAAAGAATCACTTCACGAACAAATGCTGACTGCTGTTTTGGAATACCCAACAACTTTTGTTCAGAAAGAAGAGCAGGTTGCCACTGTTGGCTGATCAACTTGACTGACAGGGATTGAAAGGTATCCTGCAAGCGTTGTGAGAGAGAGCCCGTGAATGTCAGCCAGTCATGCCAGGGTGTAGGTATGTTAAGATGAGGCTGCCACTGAGCAGTTTCAAAGATAGATAGTGCGCTCACAATGAAGTTTTTACTTAATACTGATTAGTTGTCTGGCGCGCAGAATGCGATATCTTGCTATCAGTTGCAAGTTTTGAGTAAAGGTAAGTGAACTATAACTGATTAGCCCTTATTGGTGAGTGAGGAGCCTGATACATGAAAAAATGGCAATGTGTAGTTTGTGGATTTATTTATGATGAGGCAGCAGGCTGGCCCGAAGAAGGAATAGCGCCAGGCACCCGCTGGGAAGATGTACCAGAAGACTGGTTATGTCCAGATTGTGGTGTGAGTAAGCTGGATTTTGAAATGATTGCAATTGGCTAGTGTTTGCTCGCCAATGGTTGGGTGTCATTGTGAGCTAAATGTAATCAAACGCTTCCGTTTTTACGATATGAAATAAATTATAAAATAGCCGACTTATTTGAAAAAATTTGCTAGGGTGAACGTTTGTTTAAACTTCATTGATCTAAAGTTATCAGGAATTGAAGAAAACAAGCAATAAAGTAAGTGATTACTAGAAATATGGTTTAAAAAAATATAAGTATAAGGCGCATAGAGATTTAATAAGTACGCAATAAATAAGAAATAAAAACAATTGATGTGAAAAACAATTGGTGTATAAGTAAAACACCTTTCTGACTGATCAGACATATTAAAAGGCAGTTGCAGGCTATTATTGCGCAACTAATTCTGATAATCAGTAAGCCTAATTAAGTAACAGTCTGTTCTAGGACTTGCTTCCATTTGTCTGAAATAGTACTTAGCAGTAATTTTTATACAAATAGCAGCAGGCCTAAACTTGTACTTTTCTTCAACGTGCACTGAATAACTATTGAGTTAGGGGGGAACCATGCGCAAACCAGATCTTGTTGCCGCAATAGCTGATAAAGCAGATTTAACTAAAGAGCAGGCAGGCCAGGTATTAACATCCATTCTTGATGAAATTACCCACGCCCTTAATCGACAAGATAAAGTAACACTTATTGGGTTTGGTACGTTTGAACAACGTCACCGTGGAGCTAGAACAGGAAAAAACCCACAAACAGGTGAAACCATAGAAATTAAGGCCAGTAATACGGTTGCATTTAAACCAGGTAAAGCGTTTAAGGATGTAGTTAACGGGTAACTAGTCTGGATGGTCTGAACCAGCCACAGGAGCGGCTATGAAATTTAGGTTTCTGCTCTGGATGATGGGGTTTTTAATGGCGAGAGCCAGTAAAAAAGAACAAAAAATGCGAGAAAAAATAGCTGATAAACAGCTTAGTTTTCAAATTAAAACCCGTGATGGTCATGTTGCCAGGCATTTTATTGTAAGTAATGGCTTAATTAAGAGTCATGCTGGAGAGTGCGAAACACCAGCCTTTACCCTGGAGTTTGCTGATCCCAATACAGGTTTTACTACATTTACTGCTGCAAATGCCCAAGAGGCATTTATGAAGGCAATTCAAAAACAGACCTTGAGAATTACTGGCGATACCAAAGAAGTGATGTGGTTCCAAGGGTTAACGAAATACTGGATGCCTAAGGGTAAAAAGAAGCAGTCCTAAGTGTCTAGGAAGTAAGAATTTCAGGCTAAGCTGTGACAGGCTCAGCGGGTAATGCTGGCCTGTTGTTTTAAGATGAAGTCAAATTAGCGGTTGGTATTTTTACGACACGATGACTTCATTGCCAAAACTCATCATAGCCTTGTTGTTGGTGGCTTGTATCAGCTTGGTCAGCTTTCCCTACTTGATGTATTGGTATGGTTTGCTGCAGTTGCCTGAGCTCCCGAAGCCCGTCACAAAATCTCTATCTGCAGCAGCTAAGGCAAGTGTTTGGCGACACTATAATGGCAAAGGGCAAGCCCATGTTAAGCCTTTTGGCCCCTACGATTATTTAGAAATTTTAACCTGTATTGCTAATATCCCCAGCACTGATGAAAAGCCTGCTGTTATTTCTGGTTGTTATCAGCAGTTTTCAGGGTTTGAGCATGTTATGAGCTTGGTTGAACAGTCGATGGGAAAGCCTTTGCAGAAAAATGCAAAAGCCAGGGCTTCCAAGTCAAGTCAAGTGAAAGGGCAAGAATGGCTTAAATTCAACGATATCAGACAAATTATAATGTTTTCTTCCCAAGCAATTTGGATTAGCCAAAACTGGACCACTGACCAAATTCTGGCTGCTTTAAAAAAATAGACCTACAAAGGCTAGCCTAGAGAGTTAAAAGACTTATACAGGTTTTCAACGGCTTCGCTTTTCTCAATTAAGCTACTGATAGCCTCTTCAGCTTCACCTGGCGTTAACGACAGGGTTTCGTACATATTCTCAGGTATTGGCTCATCCATCCCCTCACCAATCCCATGCTTGCACAATAGTTGTGAGGCAATATAAAGCAAGTAGGCATATTCAGCATGTTGAGAAACATATTCAATATCGTTCTGATAGCGAATAGCCTTAGCCACTTCATCAGGCATGTCCCATATCTGCATCAACCAGCCACCAATTTGATCTCGCGAAACTCCTAGTACATGGCGTTCAATATCCACATAGCTGACATGAGGGTTGGCTTCACGATACCGATTAATCAGCTCTAAATGTGGCGGAAATACAAAGGACAGCACCAAGTACCCAAAGTTATGTAACAACCCAGCTAAGTAAGCTAACCCTAGTTCTGGCCGCTGTTTGGGAGGAATTTTTCGAACCATAGCCTCAACCCCCAATGAACAGTAAGCGGCTTGTTTCCAATAGGGGGTGAACCCTTCTGGCTCATTTTTGGGAGGGGTTAAGGTTTTACCGAGTGATAGGCCAATAGCCAGATTTATGACCAAGTCAAAGCCAAGTACTCTAATCACGGCATCTTCAATCGAGCGAATTTTTCCAGGGGCCGCATAATAGGGAGATGCTGCCCAGCTGACTACCTGTGCTGCTAAGCTTGGGTCTTTTTCCACCACTTCAATTAAATGGCGGATATCAGCATTAGGATCTACCCGCAGCTGAATAATTTTCTGTGCGGTTTCTGGCAAGGGCGGAATCTCAATAGTTTGCTCTAACCGTTGTTTAATTCTTAGGGAAGTGAAGTTTTCAACCGCGTTGGTTATATCCTGTATATCATCCTCAGCATTAGAGTTGCGCTGATGGACTTCACTGAGTGGTAACGTAATGTCCAAATAGGTTGCAGTGCCGGTGATGCGCTTGAACTCATCATTTTTAACCCGGATATATTGATGCTGGATGCCTGAGTCAATATAAATAGTTTCGTTTTTTAGCAAGCTGTTTTCTACTAGAGTTGGTAAGCCGGTTAGTTGGGGAATAGCGGGTAATGCTTGCAGGCCATGATTGCTGTAAAGCTTTTGCATATTTCGATAAGAAGTAGCTACCAGCTTACGCCCTAGCTTTTCATTCATCTTTTCCAGATCAATCATATGGTCACGAGGACAGATAATCTGCAGCTGACCAGCATCATCTTCTAATACAACAGAAACAGCAGTAGCACTTTTGGGAGGATGCTCATGGTTATCACTAACACTGGAAAGCCGGTAACGGATTTGCTCGTTATCCAAGATTTGCTGCACCTGTTGCGGAATAGCCATGTTTGATCCTCTTGCTAGGTAGTGATCTCCAGTAACATAAGTGTAGACGGGTATAAGGCTCAGGTTATGGGGAGTTTACTTGCGGCAGCTGCGATGTGTATAATTTAAAATATTTATACACATGAAAGGGTTGTAAACATGAGAACAAATATCAATATTGATGATGAATTAATGAGTGAAGCTTTAAGGCTGACGGGGTTGACAACCAAGAAAGATGCTGTTGAAGCTGGTCTTAGGATGCTGGTTAAGCTTAAAAAGCAGGAAAAGATTAAACAGTTTCGTGGCAAGCTAGCATGGGAAGGAGACCTTGATGAGATGAGAGCAAACTAGTGGTTCTTGTTGATACAAGTGTTTGGATTGATTATTTTAATGGAAAAGAGACTGCTCATACAGATAGACTAGATAGCCTGTTATCAACAGATATAGTGGTAATAGGCGACTTAATTCTTGCTGAAATACTTCAAGGCTTTCGTGAGGATAAGAGCTTCAAAAAAGCTAAAGAGCTGTTAACAACACTTGATGTTTGTTCTATTTGTAGCCCAGAACTAGCAATTAAAAGTGCTCAAAACTATCGAGTTTTAAGAAAAAAAGGCATTACTGTCAGAAAAACAATTGACTGTATCATTGCAACTTACTGTATCGAAAACAGCATACCTCTACTTTATTCAGATAAAGATTTTGAAGGTTTTAAATCCCATTTAAAGCTAAAGCCAGCTATACAGCTGCCCAACTAAAACTCTCCTTATTGACATATAGCCAAAGTGAATGGCTTTTAGAGAAGGCCGTCGAGAGCTGGGGTCCATGAGTTTATGGTTTATAAATGATTGGAGCTAAGCGCGAAGACAACAAACCCTAAAAGTCATTCGGAAAGGCTATATGCTAAACTTAAAGAAGTTGCGCCGCTAAGGAGGTAGTCGCGATGATGCTGAAAACACTGGCCACAATGATCTTGCTATTTGGCGCATTGGCACTATTCCAAGGAGCATCATGGGGGCTACCGATCATTTTAGTCTCTCTGGTTATATTTCAAACCGCAGGCGAAATAGGCGATAAATTCAATAATCTACCCAAATACAACCTGGCCAAGCTAAAAGGCGCCTGGGTGCAACAGCCCACTACTAAATCAAGCCCCAAACGGCAGAAAAGAAGAGCAGCCAAGCCTGTCCATGCGCATTGAATGTAAATTTGGTTCCCTTTAATTAGCAGCAGGATGCTTAGTCTGTGTCATATGCAGACGATTGTTGAGCTACCAGAATTCCAGCGTAGAGCTTCTAGCTTACTAAGTGATAATGAGAAAGTTAGTGTTATCAATTATTTAGCTAGTCATCCTGCAGCTGGAGATATTATGAGTGGCACAGGTGGTATTCGAAAGCTTAGCGAAGCTGACAGACCTGTAGCTAAAAACATATGGAGATTGTAATGAGTGATATATTTGAAAGTATTAAACAAGGCTTAGAAGAGGCTATTGAGTTTTCTCAAGGCAACCCCCAAAAAGCTGTTGTACATGAGTTTACGTCAGTTGATGTAAAAAGAATTCGTGCTGATATTGGTATGAGCCAGGCAGAATTTGCCACAGCTTTTGGTATTAGTGTGAGCACATTACGCCACTGGGAGCGAGGAGATAGAAAACCTCAAGGTCCGGCATTAGTTTTATTGAACGTAGTGGCTAAAGAACCGCAAGCCGTATTAAGAGCATTATCTTAAAGCAACTATCAGTTGATACGCTCAAAATCTTCATCCTTCCTAATATTTGGCATGGAATCCAAAAACTCAATAAAACACTTTTTTTGAGGCTCAGCTGGTTTTAGTGCTGCTTCTAAAATTCTTCGGTGCTCAATTTCTGGACTAGTGCCGTTTTGCTCTGCTAAGTTACCGAGAGCTCCTACTATTTCTTCATCAACATCGTGAATCACTAAACTACTCATAAATCACCTCCTGTGTACTTCAAGTCTGATGATAGTAACAACCTTAGACTAATTGGTTAATTATTACTAACAAAAACCGCTCAGCTGCTAAAAACAAGTTAAAAAATAACCGAGAATACGCCGAGATGAGTGTTTGATAACCAAATAGGATGGATTCTGCCGTATTTTTATACAACAAAAAATGTACAGCTTAAGTAGAATGAATGCCAGCTAGTTCATATTTGCTTTAAGAAATGCTTCAACAAATTGCAAAGCGTGAGTTAATTAATGCATAATAATTGGCACGTGTTGTATAAATGATAGGCAGTTGTAGGACAGGTCGACACTATCCTTTTGTCGGAAAATAATTGTGCTAGAAAACTGTGAACTATTCTACATTTTCTGTCGTATATTTCAACATGTATGGTATTGAATAGGTTAAATAAGTATTAGGTGATCAAAAATAAAGCAAAATTAACACAAGCTGATGGGCTAACAGGTTTTTGTTTATATCTTTAACTGGTTAAAGGCTATACAAATTAAGTTTCCCCTTTTTTATGGAGGAGCTTGAGTGTAGTACTGTGCTGGTCCCTTCTCCCACTTGGGGGAGAAGGAATTTGTTGTAAGCAGCATGCGAAATCATCAACCACAAAAGATGTACAAAACACACCGTTAATCTTGCTAAAAAATAATCACCACAAAAATGGCTTATTAACTATAGCCAAAGTGTAGGGTTTTTAGAGGCGGCGCCAAGTGATAAAGCCTAGGAGCCTATAAAAATAGGTGACTAGGGTGAAGAGTGCAGGTAACAAACTCTAAAAAGCATTCACAAAGGCTATATTCAATCCGTTGTAGTGCATAAATGCACTTATAAAAAAGATGTTGGTTGTTTATTAAACGGAGTGAGACTCAAATGAAAAAACAGCAAAGTGGTTTTACGCTGATTGAATTAATGATTGTAGTAGCGATTATTGGTATTTTGTCTGCAGTTGCTATTCCTGCTTACCAAGACTATACGGTTAGAGCAAAAGTAACAGAAGGTCTTTCAGTTGCTCATGCTTTAAAATTAGGGGTTTCAGAAGCATTCAATGATAATGGATTAGCAGCAATTGCAACATATAAAGGTGAGGTTACAACTAATAAAGCAAATATTTTAACAGACAAAGTCACTGACATTGCTATTGGTGATGCAGGGGATATAACTATAACTCTTGGTGGTATTGCAAAGCTTGCTTCAAATAATGTAATCGTATTGAAGCCAACTATTAATGATGGAGTTCTTACTGATACAGTTTCAGCAGGTACTATAGAATGGAACTGTAAGGCCGCTGCGGGTACAACAGTCGAATCACGTTATCTTCCTGGTGCTTGTAAGTAAAAATACTAGAGGACAAACAAGATAAGACTTGTCAATTAAAAAGCATAATTTAAATTTTCAATGATTGATTAGTTTTATTTTTACTTTAGAGCTCCCCTGGCAAGGGGAGCTTATTTAATCAGCTATTTAAGCTAGGGGCTACCATTGTTATAACCGAAGGTCTGTTTTCCAAAGTTACCTCTAAACTTCCATCATTACTTCCAGCAAACCCTGCCATAGCATGTATTAGTTCATCAACTTGACTAGCACTAACTACTCCATCACTGGTTTTAATTTGATCTAACTGGTTACTTTCTCCTCCAAACCAGTTTTCAACACTAACTTGATCAGAACCGTCTTTTACATTAATAACTAAAGTGTTGTCTTTGCGGGAAAAGCTAAGTTCATCTTTAGCAATATTGGACAATACTAATTGATCAAACTCTTCAGGATTATACTGGTTGTTAACAATGGTATCTTTTCCATCGCCTTTACCAAAAATATAAGTATCGTTGCCTTCTCCACCATTTAGTGTGTCATTGCCAGTGCCACCGACTAAAACATCATTGCCTTGGCCGCCTTCTAGGAAATCATTCCCAGCCATGCCATACAGCTTGTCATCCCCTTCATGGCCATTGAGGGTGTCATCGCCTTCGTGACCGGTGAGCACATCGCGGTACGGGGTACCAGAGCCATGACTACGGGTTTCATAACGCTGACGCATGTCTTCATAGCTCAGCTGCTCATCACCAATTTGGAAAACTTGGATCGCATCGTGGTTAAAGCTGATGGAATCACTGGAGTTACCAAAGTGAAGGGTGTCTTGGTCATCAAACCAAGCGCCTTTGGCGATCAATTTCGGGTCAAGGACTAGCGTGTTGATATTGGCCTCTTCACCGGGATAAGGTGCGCTCGCGAGACTGCCGCTATCATCAATTCGGTCATGACCATCGCCTTCACTAAAGTAGTAAGTGTCGCTGCCCGCACCGCCATTGAGGTGATCATTGCCAGCACCACCGACTAAAACATCATTGCCTTGGCCGCCTTCTAGGAAATCATTCCCAGCCATGCCATACAGCTTGTCATCCCCTTCATGGCCATTGAGGGTGTCATCGCCTTCGTGACCGGTGAGCACATCGCGGTACGGGGTACCAGAGCCATGACTACGGGTTTCATAACGTTGACGCATGTCTTCATAGCTCAACTGCTCATCACCAATTTGGAAAACTTGGATCGCATCGTGGTTAAAGCTGATGGAATCACTGGAGTTACCAAAGTGAAGGGTGTCTTGCTCATCAAACCAAGCGCCTTTGGCGATCAATTTCGGGTCAAGGACTAGCGTGTTGATATTGGCTTCTTCACCGGGATAAGGTGCGCTCGCGAGACTGCTGCTATCATCAATTCGGTCATGGCCATCGCCTTCACTAAAGTAGTAAGTGTCGCTGCCATCACCGCCATTGAGGTGATCATTGCCAGCACCACCGACTAAAACATCATTGCCTTGGCCGCCTTCTAGGAAATCATTCCCAGCCATGCCATACAGCTTGTCATCCCCTTCATGGCCATTGAGGGTGTCATCGCCTTCGTGACCGGTGAGCACATCACGGTACGGGGTACCAGAGCCATGACTACGGGTTTCATAACGCTGACGCATGTCTTCATAGCTCAGCTGCGCATCACCAATTTGGAAAACTTGGATCGCATCGTGGTTAAAGCTGATGGAATCACTGGAGTTACCAAAGTGAAGGGTGTCTTGCTCATCAAACCAAGCGCCTTTGGCGATCAATTTCGGGTCAAGGACTAGCGTGTTGATATTGGCTTCTTCACCGGGATAAGGTGCGCTCGCGAGACTGCTGCTATCATCAATTCGGTCATGGCCATCGCCTTCACTAAAGTAGTAAGTGTCGCTGCCATCACCGCCATTGAGGTGATCATTGCCAGCACCACCGACTAAAACATCATTGCCTTGGCCGCCTTCTAGGAAATCATTCCCAGCCATGCCATACAGCTTGTCATCCCCTTCATGGCCATTGAGGGTGTCATCGCCTTCGTGACCGGTGAGCACATCGCGGTACGGGGTACCAGAGCCATGGCTGCGGGTTTCATAACGCTGACGCATGTCTTCATAGCTCAGCTGTTCCTCACCAATTTGGAAGACCTGAATGCTGTCTCTATCTAACGTAATGGCATCGCCAGTATTACCAAAGTGGATGGTTAACTCAGGCCCGCCTTGGTTTTGTTCCAGCCAAATATCTTCAGCTAGCAAACGCTTATCAATAACCAGCGTATTGGTATCTTGGTTTTCGCTAGACATGCTAGAACTAGATGGTGTGTGATCAACTATGGTGTCGTGACCATTTCCTTTTCGGAAAATATAGGTATCACTGCCTTCGCCACCATCTAAGCGGTCATTACCTGAGCCACCAGATAATAGGTCGTTGCCTTGCTCGCCTCTTAGTTCATCATCACCAGAGCCACCATATAACTTATCAGCGCCTTCACCACCTTGTAATGTATCATTACCACGAGAGCCGTATAGTTTATCGCTGGCTACTGTGCCAACTAGGATGTCATTATCACGAGTGCCACGGTATTTAATTTCGTAGCCTGTTAAAAACTCTTCAAACTCCATTTCATTGCCGTTGGCAAAAACAAATAAGGTTTCTGGCATTAAGCCTTCAAAACCATGAATTGCAAGAGAGTCTTGAGTACCTTTTAGTTTTATAAATAACGTATCGCCTTTTCTTTCAAGCTTTAAATCGCTTTCGCTAATGTCTTCTGCAAAGACAATTTCTTCTTGTCCTTGGAAAACAACTTCGCCACTACCACGGTTAAATTCGAGGGTTGAATCAAATTCGTTAAAACTGTCCATCTACTTCTTCCTGAATTCATTTGTTGAACGACTAATAATGTATAGTGTTCCAAAAAAAATCAAGAGATGTTTGTAGGTGAAATGTGTTTGACGAAAAATATGATTAAAAATGGTGAATGATGGCAGATTGTGTTATCAGATTAGTAAATGAAAAGCATTAATATACAATGCTAGCAGTATTATACAGCGATACTATTTACTTAAAATTAACGATAAAAATAGTGGAGTTGCTATTGGTTGGCTTGGTTTAACTAGTTGTGATACTTGTCACAAATCGGCGTTTTAAATATAGGCCTAAATTAGAATACAAAAACTATTGTATTTAACTGATAATTTACGCAAGTATTGAAATTATAAAAAAATAAGTCGTATAGCTAAAAATAATGATTTTTTAGGGTTTCATCGTTTCTAGACAGCTCTTGGAGACGCGGTACCAGGTTAAATGGAAAAGTTGAGGTGATTACCTCGTACGTAAAATAATTATTAGATGCAACAAAAACAGCGTTCAAACCTGTACAGACAAACTCTTTTACCAAAGTGGTCTATTGCCAGTTAGGTCTGAGTCACTAAATTTTAATTAAATAAATGATCTAACTGGTCGACTTGATAAGCATTTAATAACCAGCGCTTTAATGTTGATTGATCAGCTTCAAGCAGCTTCTCATCAACCCAATCTGGTAGTTCACCAAACCGGTGTTGTAGAACAAAGCGAAGAGAGTTGACTTGTTCTAGCTGCTGGCCTTTGGCAATGCCTATTTGAATGCCTTCCTCTCTACCTTCCAGCCTACCTTCCAGTTTGCCCTCTGCTCTACCTTCAGCTAAACCGTCAGCTTTCCATTGTTTTATCCATTCATCAACACGTTTCGAAAGCATCTGCTGTACCTCATGCAAGTCTTTTAATGCATCTAGTTTTGGCTCACTTTCATGACTTAGCCTCTGCAGTGGGCCTTGCTTTAACCACGCCACAAACGCCTGTCTTAGGCTTGATTGCTGTGGTTTTTCTATCCATTTTACCAGGGTTCCAATAACTTGTGCCAGGTGTTCTATGGTATCAACGTTTTCTAGTCTGAACAGCGTCGCTACAAGATTTTTCAGTGGCTTTAACTCCTCATCAGAAAACTGGTGCTCTTCAATCAGCATAAACTGCTGTTGAGGTTGCCACTGTTGCAATGGCTCAGGCATTGCTTGAACTAAGTCCGATAATTTGGTTGGAGCTCGCCAGCGACGTTCTCCATTATATAACACAATTGGAAATACAGGAGGTAGAGTACGAGTTGTTGGCAATTGTTTAGATTTTATCAAATCTTGGTAAAGTAGCCCAACATAAGTCATTAAGCGTACACTCATCCAGTGGTCAACAGTCGATTGAAACTCTAACAGCAAGTAGATATACAGCCACTCGTTTCCTTCACCGTATTTTACCCGCCAAATCATGTCATTTTCTCGTTCCCTCAAGTCGTCAGATATGTAGCTGCCACTGACACGTTCTAAAGTAGCAAAATCTAACTGAGCAACCCAGGACTCATGAACAAACCCTGTTAAAAGGTCTTCAACCATTTCAGGGTGTGAGAAGAATTGCTTGTAAGCGTGATCATGGGGCATAAAAAACTCAAACAGCGGCTGATAATTAGGCGTTTATTATACTACAAAAGTTAAATTTTAAGACAACTGCAGTTGTGTGGTTGTTTACTTATATATCCATAACCTATTCCTGCCAATTAATCCCTGTTAAAATTACTGTCATCAAGGATTCATATAGTGGCACATGGGTAAAGTTGGGTAAGAATCTTCAAAGCCATTTATTTTCTGGCAAGGCGCTTTTCTGCAGTCATAGTGGAGCTATGTCAAAGAGAAGCAACGCAGTCAGGAGGTAAATGGAGAAGAAGAGGTTACCTTAACTTTACGGATGTGCCACTTGTTGCTTATTTTAGCAACAAAATTAGAAAGGGATGTGTAAGCAATGACTTATCTAAAACACTCGACTCTCGTTTTATCTGCCACTTTGGGTTTGGCTGCTTGTCAGCAACCTGCTCATTTTACGACTAATAGCGAAGCCAATGGGCAATCCAGTGCTATCACTCAACCTACTTTGGTAGGCTTTGCTAAGTTGCCGGCTGATAGTTTTGCGGATGGGCCGGTTTCGGGTGGTCAGCTGGGTAGTAATAATATCAATGGTCAGCAGTTACCGTTTAAAAAGCAGCCTGTTCAAGGCTTTTCGGCAGTGTTAAAGGAAAAGGATGGGCGTTTATTAGCACTTTCCGATAATGGCTATGGCACTTTAGAAACCTCAGCTGATTATTTGTTGCGCTTATATACTTTAAAGCCAGATTATAAAACTCAGGTAGGCAAAGGTTCTGGCAAGGTGAAGGTGGATGGGTTTATTAGTTTGAGGGACCCTAATAAACAAGTACCGTTTGCTATTGTTAATCAATTTACTGAAGAGCGGTTATTAACCGGTGCTGATTTTGATGTGGAATCTGTGCAGCGCGCACCTGATGGCTCATTATGGATTGGTGATGAATTTGGTCCGTTTTTACTCCATTTTGATAAAGACGGCATATTGCTAGAGCCTCCTTATCGCTTACCGAATTTTGCGAGTGATTTAACTAACAAAGCGAAATATTTAAATTCCCCACAAAACCCTTATCTAGAAGAAGGTAGTGCAGTACGGGTAATGAATGCGGTTGCTCAACATGCTAAACAACAGGGCGCTCAGTTTCGGCCGGTATTTTCCCCTTATCATGTCATGTTGCAGGACAACAATCCTAAAGTTACTCATTATGCCCGTGATAAGGGCACACCAGAAGGATTAAAGTTGGCAGCGAGTGGTGTGTTTAGTGTGTCGTCTATGCAAAAAGCCGGTTATCCAGTAGTAACCTGGACGGTAAATGATAAGCCCCGGATGTTAGAGCTAATGAAATTAGGGGTAGATGGTATTATCTCTGATCGGCCTGACTTATTACTGCAAGCAGTACAAGAGTTTGATGCCAATCATGATGGCAAACCAGGTGACTATTTAACTAGAGAAGGGTTAATTGATAGCAGTAAGTTTGATGCCCAAGGCCATCGTGGCGGGCGCAATTTACGACCAGAAAATACTTTACCTGCCATGGAAGTAGCGCTCGATAATTTAATGACCACGTTAGAAACTGATACGGGCATTACCAAAGATGGTCAACTTATATTAAATCATGACCCTTATATTGAAGCAGCTAAATGCCGTAGAAGAGACAAATCAGAATATACGGAAGATAATCAAGCATTAATAAAAGACTTAACAGCTAAACAAATACAACAGCAGTTTATTTGTGATAAAACCTTCCGTGGTGATAGTCAGCAAAACAACCCAGCCTTATCTCCAGTAACGGAGACGTTTGTTAAAACCAAGCGTTTACCTAGTGTATATGTAATGCCAACATTACAGCAGCTGTTTGATTTTGTAACATTCTATCAAGACTATTACACCAGTGGTCCTGGTAAATACCATCCACAAGCGGTTAAACGACGTAAAGTGGCAGCAACAGCACGATTTAATATCGAAACTAAAATAAACCCTCGCAGTGATAAAGATAAACATGGCTACGTTTATAAAGATCGTACAGTAGATGCTAAAACTTTTGCTAGTAATCTAGCTCGGTTAATTAGAAAAAATAACTTAGTTGAGCGAGCAGATATTCAAAGTTTTGATTTTAGTACTTTATTGGAAGTACAGAAAAATTACCCTGCTATTCGCACGGTTTATTTAGTAGGCGATTTTCCAAATGTAGGACCTGATGCTGATGATGGTACTAATTTACAGGATGAAAATGGTAAAAATACCCCTTGGTTATCAGGCCTGTATTGGCCATACCGTAATACTGCCTTAGTAGATGGTATTAGCATAAAGCGCAGTGGAGGGTTTGAAGGGCTTGCCATTTCTAAGGACGGCAAACGTTTATTGGCAATGCTGGAATTACCGGTATTAAGTCATAATAATAATGAAAATAAAAAACCAGCTGATAACAAAAAAAGAAATTTATTAATAAGCGAATTTGATTTGTTGACTAAACAGTTCACTGGTAAACAATACTATTACCCGATGGATCATAAAAGTGTTGCAATAGGCGCGTTTAAAATGATCAATGCAACTCAAGGGCTGGTAGTAGAAAGAGATGCCAGTCAAGGCGATTTAAATGGTTATAAAAAAGTCCATTTAATAACTCTTAAAGAAAATGGTCAGGTTGAAAAACAGGAGCTGGTAGACTTACTCACTATTGCAGACCCGCATAACTTAGCTATGGGTGAAACTGGTGATGTAGGTATCGGCAATAACCAATTTGCTTTCTCCTTCGAAACGATTGAAAACATAGTTATTTTAGACAAAAACCATATTGCCTTGCTGAATGATAATAACTATCCATTTAGTGTTGGTCGACATGTAACTACTAATAAACCAGATGATAATGAGATCATTGTTATTCAATTACCGGAGGGATTGTTGCAGTAGCTTTTGAAGAATAAATATGGAGTAATAGACTGTTCTTCCACCGCTCTACAAGGCCATCCATAGCCTTTAGAGCTTTAGCTGTTCCCAACAGCTGTTTCAGAACACCCTATCACTCCATATTTTCAGCTTTTGCGACAGCCTTGGAGGCTCGGAGAGGGCTGGGGTAAGGGTAATAACTCTGGCACAATCCAACTTCCCCCTTTGAAAAAGGGGGATTGAGGGGGATTTAATAAAACTTATTCAAAATACTTTAAACAACCTGCTCTCCTGTTACGATAAAATTAAAATCCCCCTGGCCTCCTTCTTCTTCAAAGTAGCTGTCGCGAAAGGGTGTTGGAAATAAGTCTTGTGTTCGATATGGGATAACAGGCTATTCCTCGCCGCTCTTGAAGTGCCATCCTTGGTTCCAGTAGCGCTTTTATATCAATTAAAGACGCTACCGCAAGTTTCACAGTAGTAAACTTGCCCATCAAGAGTTAAAGCGACAGAATACCCCATATCCACTTGCTTTTATGACGACCTGCTGAGGAGGACGAAGCTGAATGAGTTTTATACGACAATAGCTTTCAAAAGCTCCTCTAACAAAAAATTTGTAACATCTTGTAAAATACGCTAACTGTTGGCTGATAATTAATCTGTTTGCTGTTGTTTATTATATGGCACAAGTAGTATTAATCTACTTATTTTGGTATCATCCATTGCTTATTTAAGAGTATTTGTCAGGCAAAAGGTAGTCAAATTTGCTGAAAAGTTGTTTGAGGGTAATTGCACTATTTTCAATGGTAATTGGCGGCTTCTGGTGTCTGAGCCTTTTCCCTTCCAGTGGTGAATTGGGTGATAGTCACCGAGAGCTTAAGCTAATAGTAGATATTATTTTTTTCTTTTCCCCCTATTTTAAATCGTTGCTTGAGGCAACTAACTATACCATCTTAAGTTTTGTTATTACCCTGATGTTCTATCCAGTTGTCGTTATTACAATACTGAATTCAAAGGGTAAGGATTACTTTATTGAAAAAAGAGGTAGTGACTGGAAAGCTAAAACTAAGTCATTACTACAAAGTACTTTCTTAATTATAACTCTTAATTGCTTGCACTACTTCCCAGTAGATGCTGCACGTAATGCTGCAGATACTACAGAAAACATTTTTAGCTTATTAGCTGTAGAAAATATTTTGTGTCAAGCATTTGTTATGTGGGTGTTTGGTAGCTGTTGTGCTATAGCTTTCCAGAAAATTAAATTGCAACGAAAATTCTGATTATGCGTCCAATAACTCGTCGTATAATCCAAATAAATTTAAAATCTCTTTGGGTGCATTTTCAAATTTCACTAGCATCTCATTGACCTTACCAACCAAATCTTCAAATGTTGGGAAGTATTGCAAATGGGTCCCTTTTTCTTTTATCTTCTTCCACAACATCTCAATTGGATTATAATCGGGAGAGTAGCTGGGTAAATTGTATACACTAATCCTTTTTTCATGTTTCTTGATAAAATCCTTCACAACTGCCCCTTTGTGGTAGGGAGCCCCATCTTGTATAAGAATAATTGGTTTTCTGGTATTTTTTAAAACTTCCTTTAAAAATTCAATATAGCACTCTCCATTCAGGCGACCTTCTACACCCTTTGAAAAGAATCGGCCTGTAAAATAGTCAATGAGTCCAAATACTTTATACCCTTTCCTTTTACCTGTGGTTTCAATCACAGGCTGTTGCCCGATAGGTGCCCAGGTATAGCTTAAAGTTCCCCACTGCGGAAACGAACATTCGTCACCAAACAAAACATAAGCATTCACTTTACCTGCTCGCTTGAGTATTTCTGGCCACTGCCTCTCAAGCCATTCCTGACGCTTTTCTTTATTCTGCTTGCTGGCCACGAACTTGGCTTTTTGGAACGAAAAACCAAGGCTTTTTAATAACTCACTAAGGTATTTGGCGCTATAAAATACGTTGAATCGCTCTTTGATTAAGTGCTGGATCATAGGCGATCGCCAGCAGGCTCCTGGGAAGCCAGATTTACCCGGACCGTCTTTAATCAACTTACAAAGCTCTTTTCTCTGGCTCTTTGTTAGTTTTGATGGTCTTCCTGATCGATGTTTGTCCAGCAAACCTTTTATTCCACTACTCAGGTAAACATTCAGCCATTGTCGTACAGCTTCTTTGCTTACTTTCAACACTTGAGCAACTATCTCTTTACAATGGCCATCTGCCAGTGAAAATAAGGCTAGTATTCGCTTTATTTCATTAAACTTGCCTTTTTTCTCTGACTTTTTCAGCTCGCTATCGAACAATTTTTTTTGTGCGTTAGTGAGTTTAAGTAAAAAATCCATTTTGTTCCCCCCATGCACATAAAGCCGCAAACTTTATGTGTCTTATATTCTTCTTGCTGAGGGCATATTATAATATTTCTGTAATAAGCTCTAACTTATTTATTGCCAACTTACTTTTCTGGAAGTCTATATATCACTTATATTTTTTTATAGCACTGTTCTTGTAAAAAAAATAGTTAAGTAACACTGTGCTGGATATATATATATAGGGTTAGTTTATCACTATATGAAGATTAGTTAGGAATTAAGAATGAAGGCTTGTGTGCTTATCGTATTACTTATTTTGGTTGTTTATTCGATATTTAATGGCTTTTTTGAGCTATTGATTTTGGTACTAGCTGGCTCTGTTTCATTTTTTTATAAAGGTGAGAATAAAACAGCTGGTGGAGGGTTTAGTGATTCAGGAGGATGTAATGGAGATGGTTGTTAGAGAAAGTAAATAATGTAAGAGTGTCTAAATAACAAGTTATATATTTAATTATTTTGGCTCTAATGTTGAGCAAATTTACTGTTTAACTTATATCAGGTTGTATTCATGAGACAAAGAACAAGACAACAGCTTATAAATATTTCATTAAATCAAATTAACTCATTAATGACAAAGAATGGACGTGCCTTAGGGGCTTACATTAAGCCAACCACTGGCTCAACCTTACTTAATAATATATCAAAGCTGTCATCAGTTTTAGATAGTATTACAGGCGGTAGATATTCAACCTATAATAAAGTTGCAACTCTTGAAGCTATTGTTCTTAGAGCGAAATATGAAAGAAGCCAAGAAATAGATGTATTAAATAAAAGACTAGAAGTACATGGTCACCAGCCTTTGTCTGATCAAGAAACAAACTCTCTTCTTAAGCATGGGCTTACCTCTTTCAAGGATGGTTATAAAGACTATATGGAAGAAAAAAATGCGGATACCAATGATGATAATGATATACCTGTAGAGCCAGCTGAAAGTCCTGAACCTAGTGGCCCAACAAACTCTGAGTCTGCATCAGAGACAGCGCCAGGTGCAACAAATAGTAGTTCCTCTTCTTCTAACTCATCAAGTGAACCAAACACGAATTCTAATAGTAGCAACTCAAATACCTCATCTAACAGTAGCAATTCAAGTAATAGTAGCTCGTCTAATGATGATGGAATCAAGCTTCCCCCTAACATACGACGAGATGGTCCTAACAGTTTCACTGGTGGAACACCTATCAAACCAGGTGGTGAAAGCACAGATTTAACGGGTAGCCCATTACCCGACGGTACTCGTGTAAACCCGGATGGTAATAGTTTTGCTGGGCCTGGTGCGGACTTATTAAATCCAGACGGTGATAAACCAAAGGAACCAACAGAGCCTGCTGCTCCTGGCGAGCCTGGTGGCCCTGCTGAACCAGAACCAGGTAATTCTGAAGGAGGTAATGGCGGTGAAGGTGCTGAGCCTGCTGGCGAAGGTAATGGTGGTGCTAATGAGCGTATTCCCCGTGACCCTTTGATTTTAGACTTAGATGGCGATGGTATTGAATTAACAGAATTAGCCAATAGCCAAGCGTACTTTGATTTGGATGGAAATGGTTTTGCTACTAAAACGTCATGGGTAAGTAAGGATGATGGCCTTTTAGTTTATGACCGTAATGAAGATGGCAAAATTAACGATATTTCTGAGTTATTTGGTAGCTTAGAAAAAGGTGGTTTTGAAGAGCTATCAGAACTTGATTCAAATAATGATGGTGTAATTAATAACCAAGATGAAGCATTTGAGAAATTGCAGATTTGGCAAGATGCAAATGGCGATGGTAATAGCCAAAAAGATGAACTAACGGCAATTACTGATAAGGAAATTAGTAGTATTAAACTGCATTATAGTGACGTCATTAACCAGACAGATACTGATGGCCGTGTCGTTCGTGAAAGTAGCTTTGAATATGCCAATGGTGAAGAAGGTAAACTAGTTGAGTCTGGATTAGTTGGTGATGTTGAGTTTGCTATTCGACCAGAGTTTAGTCGTTATGTTGGCGATGTTGAAATTACAGATGATGTGAAGCAAGTTGCTAATATAAAAGGCTATGGGCTGATGCCAGACCTGCAAATAGCAATGGCTTTGGATAATAATCTAAAACAAAGTGTTATTAATCAGGTAAACGATGGGGAAATATTATCCAACCCACAAGCATTTGAAGCGCTGCTATATCAGTGGGCCAATGTTAACGACATAGCCATTACTGATATTGATTCAGAACCACAGTTGCAAGCAAATGAAGATACACAATCAGTTAAGTTTTCATTAGCTGGCGTAGAGCTGACCTTAAAACAATTAGGTGTTATTAAAAAATATACGGGTATTGATCGGCTACGACTAGGTGATGGCCAGTGGCGAGAAAATGGAGAAATTAAAAATACAGGAAAATTATACCAGCAAGCTTGGAATGAAATTTACCGGAACTTATCTGTTAAATTTGCAGTAGCCAACGGTGTGCTTGAAGATGTTTTACCGCAGCTGACATATAATTTCGATAAGGATGTATTGGTTGCAGCATTTGATGTTGAAAAAAGTGCAGAAAAACTCTACCAATATTACACCCAACAAATTGAAGCGAATAAAACAAACGAAAAAACCGTTAATAAACTGTTATTGGTATTAACGGCTTTAGTTGAAATATCACCTTCAACCACAGAAACTTTAAAACAAGCTTTTATTGATAATGGATTATCAGAGCATATTTTTTCTAACCCAATATTTAAATCCCTAGGCATCATTGATATTGAAGGCTCTTCTTCAAACGATAATCTGCATGGCTCTAATAAAAATGATTTTATTGTAGGGATGCAGGGGAATGATGAGCTGAAAGGTGGTGCCGGTAATGATGAACTGTATGGTGGTGAAGGTAATGACTACCTGGAAGGGGGGGCTGGCAATGACATCTACCACTTTGGCCGCGGCGATGGCCATGACACCATTAATAACTATGACGGCCAGTACAAAACCAGTGTAGATACTTTACAGTTTGGGCCAGATATCCAACCCGCGGATATTAAGGTGAGCCGTAATCAATCAAACCTGTACCTGGAGATTATTGGTACGGATGACCGCATTACGATAAGGGATTTTTTCCATAGCAGTAGCTACCAGTTAGACCAAGTTAAGTTTGCTGAGGGGAGTGTTTGGACGACAGCCGATTTGCACGACAAGAGTCGGTATATAGAGGGGACGGATGGAGTGGATCAGCTGTCAGGCTTTGGTACAAATGATGAGTTAACTGGTCATGCTGGGAATGACTATTTAGAAGGTAAGTCAGGCAATGACACCTACCACTTTGGCCGGGGCGATGGTCAAGACCGGATCAATAACTACGACAGTAACAAGGAAAGCACCGATACCTTAAAACTAACCCAATTAACCAAAAACGATATTTGGTTTAGAAAACAAGGTAACAATATGATTGTTGATGTTATTGGTTCTGCTGATCAAACCACTATCCAAAATTGGTTTTCTGGTGCTAATTATCAGCTTGATAAAATCGAAACTGAAAACTCAGTGCTTGATTTGTCTCAGCTAGATAACTTGGTGCAGGCCATGGCGGCTTTCAATGATTATGAAACGGCTGATGGTAATTTAACGCCAGAAGCTCTGGCTGCTATATCTCCACTATTAGCAACGGCCTGGCAACCAAAATAATAAAATAAATGATTGATTAGTAATAATTGATCATTTAGGTGGCATAAGGAAGTGCCACTTTTTTATTTAAATTTTAAAAAGATTATTTTTTAGCATCCCGCTTTTTCTGCTGTTTCTTGGCATTTGCAATTAAATCTAATGTGGTTTGATAGCTTGTTTTGCAGAAATCAATAAATGGTTTTAGCAGGCTTTCATCTGGCCATAGGTCGGTGTTTTTATCTAAGGTACCTATTTCAAGCTGGTATTCGGCTAGAACTTCTATGTACTCTTTTCTATTAGTTGAGTCGATGACCATGGGCGCATGGCCGGATTTTAATAAGGGTAAATTTGCCAGTAATCTGGCTATTCGGCCATTACCATCCCAAAATGGATGCACATGAACAAACCCCATATGAATTTTTGCATAGGCTTCAATTACGGTATCTAAAGATAGATTTTCACTGTTGTATTGATTGATTGTTATTAACCATTGGTTCATCAATGATGGAACATCGCTGGGAAAAGCATATTCGATGAAGGTTTGTTTACCCTCTTTATTCACTGCATAGGTGCCATTGGGCTCTACTTTCCAAGCGCCATGTGGCTTATAAATATCACTCACTATTTCTGTTTGCACAGCTTTATGCAGGTCGAATAAATCTTGTTCGGTAACGGGTTTATCCAACAAGTTATAAAGGATTTCGATGGCTTTGGCGTGGCCAATCACTTCCTGGTGATCTTTGATTGGTTTGCCGGATACGGTTAAGCCTTCTTCAATGACAAATTTGGTTTCCCCTAGAGTCAGGGTGTTGCCTTCCAATGCAGTAGATGTATGGGTCCACAGGTCACGCAGTTGTTTGAGCAGGTTCTCTTGAAGATCTCTATCAAGCCCCTGTAGAAATGCGAATGATCTCATTGCGCTGGTTTTCCTATAAAGCAAATGAAGTAAGCCCCATCAATTATACCTCTAATGATGCTCTACAGCCTCATTGAGTCGCTACGGTCTTGCATTGACGAACTTATAACCAATTTGTGTTATAACTAACCTCAATTACTAGCAATATTGGATGTTGCGAAAAGTGTTGGTTAATACATATGAGCTAATAGGTTGTTCTTCCGCCGCTCTACAAGTTCATCCCTGGCCTTTAGAGTTAAAGCGGTATCCCGACCGCAGCTGCAGAACAGCCTATTACCTCATATTTCCAGCTTTTCGGCTGTCATAATGGGGGAAGTATGAAGGCTCGTTGGAAGTGTTTGATTAGTTTGTTAGTGATCTTGATGTGCTCTGTCTCCTGGTTGACTTGGGTGGATAAGGAGGCATCGGAGTTAACGGATCAGCAATTGAAACAGGCGGCGGTGACGTTTGCGACTGCGCGTTTACTGAATGGGGTGATCTCGGTTATTCAAGGTACAGAGGTTTCTATTCAGCCAGTTGGAGTGGGGGTAACCATTACTGCGGGGGAAATTTTAGATCCAGTTAATGATTTGGTTGAACGTTTTTCTTGGGTGATGTTGGTTAGCACCACCTCGTTGGGGATTCAAAAACTGATTAATGAATTAATTGCAACGGGTTTAATGAGCGTATTGTTGGCAATCAGTGGGGTTCTTTATCTTTTTGCGTTATGGTTTATCAAAGACATTGGCCTCAAATGGTGGCTGGTGAGTGCAAAATTATTTGCTTGTCTATTCATACTGCGTTATGCGGTGGTGTTAATGGTGTTATTTAATCAAGCGTTGTATTTAGGCTTTTTTGCAACAGAACAGCAGGCTGCTACCCAACGTTTACAAGACACAACAGAACAAATTGAAGCTTATCATCAGGCACAACAACAGGCTTTACAAACTCAACCAGAATCATTTTGGGAAAAACTGAAAAATAATATGGAGCAATTTACAACTCAATTTAATCCTGTTGAGAAAATGAAACAATTAAAAGTAATTTCTGAACAAGCGCTTGAGGATATTATTAAACTTATAGCCAGCTTTATACTACAGACAATTTTATTACCACTGTTGTTTTTGTGGATGATTGTTAAGATGTTAAAACTGGTATCAAGCTATTCTCCGGTAAAGACATCTCCATCTTCCTGACAGGTGTACTCTTCGCGAATGATTTTATAAACAACTTCTGCACATTTTTCTGGATTGGTTTGCAGTAAGAAATGAGTGCCTTTAATTGGGTAGCAGATGCTTTTATTAAACAGCTGACTTAATTGGTGAATAGCTTTATTGCTAACGAATAGGTCAGACGTTGGCTTTAAATAGTGACAATTGTTTTGTCCAGATTTTATATTTAACCGTTTGATTTGGATAAATCGCGATGCTATTACATTTGCATCAACTTGTTTAATCGCGTTACTTAGCTTTGCTTTGATGATATCTGAACAGCTTTTATTCAGTAATACAGATATAGCCAACTTTCTTAGTAAACCCACTTTTTGTAGTAGTAACCAACTAGCTTGAATCAGTAGTGTTGGAGTTAGTTTTAACAAGAAAAAAGGTGGAGTCAAAAAAGAGGCAACCAAAATCAGTCCATTTACTTTTTCTGGGTATTGTTGGGCGAGTTGATAAGCAAGATGCCCCCCAAATGACTCACCAATTAACCAAACAGGTCTATTTTGTTGCTGCAGGGCAGAGTCTAGTTGATTTAGGAGTTCTGGTTGGGTTAATACCTGATTTGTTGGGTAGTGAAGAATAGTTAGGTGGATATTTAGATGTGCCAGAGACTGCTGGAAGTCATTATATATAAGCCCAGTACCATCCATACCAGGAATAAGGATGCAGTGCTCTATAGCTGAATTAGATATGGGGAGCTATCCTTATATGAAAGCGGCTTCTAAATACTCCCTATACCCTTCGCGAATGACTTTTAGGAGTTGTTGTCGTCGAAAAACATAAACTCATGGAGCTTCATCGCTTGGCGGCTGCCCCTAAAAACCATTCACTTTGGCTATATTGTTGGGAGTACTGTGAATTAGTATTTTTACAGTTTTTAATAATCTTTGTAAAGATCACCAAACACTTTGTAAAGCTCTCGCTCACATTGCTCAAGTACGGTGGTTGCACGTATATATAAGGTGTTGTCGCCTTCTTTTAATAAAGGCAATAACAGAGCTTTGTCTGGAACATATGATTTGGCAAACTCTGGGGCCGATTGTACAACAGAAGTTAAATTATCAATCATATCAGCTAGTTTGATAGTTTTTCCCCTGGGTGAAGCCTGAGCAAAGTGATCGCGATCAAGTGCTTTTTTCAAAACCTTGTCACCAGCCACATCACCACTAACCTTGCTGACTTCATAGACCAGCTGGGTGATGTCTTCTCCAAATTGATTGCGTAAATCGGATAGAGTAACAGGGGTGTCTTCAACGACATCATGTAGCCAGGCAGCAGCAATCATGACTACTTCATCGGTAACTTCAGCAACTAGTTTTGCAACTGCTTCTGGATGGACGATATAAGGATCGTCCGTAAAGCGGCGACGTTGATTAATGCTTGCATGGGCTTCTGTAGCAAATACTCGAGCCTGTTCGATGAGTGCTAAAACCATAGCCATACCTGTCACTGCAGTGCTTACAACAAATAATAATGATTGACTGATTTTTATAGAGCTACAGTTGTTTTGACACTATTATTTTATTACTGTTCGTATCCGGCAACTGTTCGCTTTGGTTCAAATACTTGCAGAGCCTTCTGCTGATTGTCTGATTCGTATTATTATTGAATCAGGCTTATTTGATGCCTGTAATTATTGAAGCGTTTACGCTTCTGTATGGTCAGCACCTTTCCTGTACTATTACTGTAAATTAGCTTTAACAGTAATACCTTTAGATGATGAGGCTAGTCAGCCATCTTATTTATTACCTTAGCTGTTGATAATGGGATAGTACAGCAAATATTACGTAAAAATGTCACTAAAAATTAACTGTTGTAAGTCGATAAAGTGTTATTTAAAACCATATCACTTCCATGCTGAAAACCGCTTACGGATTATCTGTTGGTTAATAATTGGTTGTTACTGCTTTATAGTGATTGGCAGAATAGAGAGGGCAGAAGGCACTGTTGGTTTTATATATGACTTAAGCAATTAAAGCGCCACAGCGTGCGCCACTTCCAGCTATTGCTCGTTATTTTTTTTATCATTTGTGTTTTGTATGTTCAAGCTAAAGGTGCTTATTTCTTGAGCAGCTAAGCGGTTAACTCCGTAGCAAGTATTTGAATAAAGCAAGATCTACGCATAAAAGGCGCCTTTGTAAAAAATAGGATTGTTGTTATTTGCTTGAATGAAATTCTATCAGGTAAGCGCTATCAGCTCTCGTAAAGCGGTAGTTTTTGTGTTGTTTAAATGGAATAAGTATGCGCTACAAGATGTACCCTGTTCTCGGCTCTTTATTTTTGGTTAATGGTTTTTTATCTGCTGTAATAGTCATTTGGTTTTTATCACTGGTAACACCAAGCCAATTGGTAGCTGCAGACGAGCGACTAAGAACAGAGGTTTCATTATCTGCTTTTGCAACACAACCAGTTATCCCTAAAAATAATCCACCTATACCTACGCAGCCTGAAAAAGAGATTGTTCTGCTGCAGTTTGCAAATGGTTTATGTTTAGGGGTGTTGTGGAGTAGTAGTGATAACTATACGCCAGTAAAACTGGAAAGCTGTATTAATGCAAAATATCAAAAGTGGTGGTTTGATGAGCAAAACCGACTGCATAGCCAGCTGGCCGATGACAAATGTTTACAATATTTAGCTGCAACCAGCATTAACCCTGTGGGGCGGGTGTTTATCAATGAGTGTTCAGATTCACCTGCCCAGCAGTGGCAGTTACAAGCAGGACAACTGATTGCTGTAGCTGAGAATAAGCGACTCATTGTCACTGATAACAATGCAGGTAGCCAGTTGTCTCTGGTAACAGCTGAGGAAGCTCCAGATCGACAGCGGCAATTGAAAGTCATCAACCATCAGCAACCGTCATCTAAACAGGTGCAATCTGTTGATAAAGCAAACTTATCATCAGTAACGGACTTTGTACCAATAAAGTTCAGAGGTGACTTATGTTTATCCGTCGCTGCTGGATTAGTGAATGTTGATGCCCCTGTAGTGATTGAACAATGTGATAACAGCTCAAATCAGCAGTGGCAAATAGACCACTTCGGGCGGTTGCGACCTCAACATTCTGTGGATATGTGCCTTGATCCAGGTAAGAAAAGTACACTATCCGCCGTAATGGTGGCAATGCAGCTTTGTAACCATCAGTTATCACAACGCTGGCGAATAGAAAATGGTGTAATCAGTAACTTGGCTAATAAGCAACTGGTGTTAGATGTAGAAAGTAATAAAGCGAATGCCAGAGTTTTGGCCAGAGTGAAAGGCAGCTGGCAGTGGCAGGCTCCCACAGCACAACAACTCAAACAGAAGCCTTTGAAAGGCGAAAATATTATCGAGCAGGCGAAAGATTTCTTGTCTGATAAGTTCTATCAAGCAATTCAGTTTGGTGACAATTTGTGTTTGGACTTGTATAGAGAAGCTAACCAAAAAAATATTTTGCAGTTATGGCATTGTAATGAACCAAACTTGCAACTTTGGTGGCTTGATAGTGATGGGCGACTACACCCTCAAAGGGATAAAAATAAGTGCTTGAGCTTGGCTGATGAGCAGGGCAGTCAACAGAAGGTTACTTTGCAAACCTGTAATATGAATAAGCAGCAGCTTTGGCGAATTGCTAAGGGGGATATGGTGAGTCAGCTGGCCCCTGCTTTGGGCTTAACTGCGCTAGGTATTCATGGTGGCGCAAAAGTAACAGTAAAAGTATTACCGTACTGGAATGTGTCTTTTACTACGGAAACTTTAACTAATTAATCAAAATCTAGAAATCACTGGTGAAGGGAGAATAACGAAGGAGCGAGTTAATTTTCTTGCTCCTTTATACTGTTTACCAATAGTTCGGCCTCTTTTTTGTTTAGATTAGTAATTTGAATTCTATCAGTATAACTGTATTCCAGTTTTTTAGGTTTACCCACAAGCGTACCAAATGCTTTTATAGTAAGGGGTTTTCCCAGGTTTTTAGAAGTAAACAGAAAAAGGTTTCTACCAAACTCAATGGTAAACTCTAGGTGAACAACATACTCTTCGGCTCTTGAGCGACCAAGGGCTGCATCAAGAATGTCAGCTTTATTTGCAACAATAGAGCTATTTCCAGCTTGAAAAATAATATCTGCGGAGAGGAAGGCAGGTAAGCTTAAAAGCGCTATCAGCAAGAGAGGTCTGATGGGCATGGTGGTCTTTTGTACCTTTCGTACTATTTAAAAGTTGTGACATTAATAAATGTATAAGTTTGATAGAGATAGTGCCAGTAGCTAAAAATATAGATAGGGATAGTAAGAACTAGTTGTTATAGGGGGCTTTTTTTTAGAATAAAATATGCTTACTTATTGGTGTTTACGACAAGGGTATGATCTTCTCCTTCTAGTTCTTCAGAAAGAATAATTTCAATCACTTCCCAGTCACCTTTCGTGAGCCCGATACCAAATAATGGATAGCCAATTCTCATGCCACTAAATTGATGTTTTACTTCGTGAATGGCAGATCGAACGGCGTTATAGTCAGTTCTGATCTGAGGGCCACGCCAGTCATACTGAATATAAGCATTGACAACAGTTAAAGTATGGCTGAGAAGCTCAACGGTTGCGTAAGATATTGTGCCAAGTTTGCTTCTATCCCCTTTGGTAGTGGCACAGTCTGCATAGTAGGCTTCTGGGAAAATATTCTTGATTGTTTTAGCTATGCCTGCTGCCATAGTACACTGACAATTACAACCATGAATAATTACATCAAAATATCCATCAGCAACTAATTTAATTAAATCACCAGTAATCACTTTCATTTTACAGCCTGGAAGAAACAAAAAACACTTCTAGATTACCCTATATTTAATTATATCATACTGTTGTAGAATAAACTGAAAAAGTTCTTAAAAAGAATTCATGTGTCTTCATGTGTAATGAGGTGTGAATAATATATGACAAAATAATTTTTTTCGAACAGTGTTGTTTTGTAAATGAAACATTAATTTTGAGTGCTCCTGAGTAAGGAGTACTCAAGAATAATCATTTTAATTTAGTAAAAGCTCTTTTAATTGATTTCTTGCTTCAGTTAATGCTTGAGCTTTAATTTTTTCACCCATATTAAGTCCTTCAGCATAGATAAATGAAACATTGGTGATACCAATAAAAGCTAAAAAGCTTTTCACAAAAGGTGTTTCAGTGTCCAGAATAGTATCTTTATGGATACCTCCTCGTGTCGTTATAACAATTGCCTGTTTATCTGTTAGTAAACCCTCTGGACCGTTTTCAGTGTATCTAAAAGTAACACCAGCACGAGCGATATGATCAAACCATGATTTTAGGGTTGAGGGAACACTAAAATTATACATGGGGAGTCCAATAACTAATATGTCACTAATTTGTAGCTCTTCAATCAGTTGATCTGCAAAAGCCACCTTGCTTGGTTGCTCTTTATATCTGGTATTTGCCGGTGAGCTTAATGCCTGAAGAAAGCCTGCATCCTGATGAGGTATGGGGTTGGAAGAAACATCTCTAACCATTACATTAGCTCCATGTTGCTCGGCTAGCTGGCTCACTAACTGGTTGGCTAATTGAGTAGACTCTCCTTGGCTACCAAAGACACTACTGTTAATTTGCAGAATTTGTTTCACTAAGGTATCTCCTGGTTTCATGAATATGCTTCAATCTTACATTTAGAAAACTGATTAATAGTTGGAATTAATAGCCCTGTTTGATTAAATTATTAGATGTGTTTAAGTGGATGCTAGTTAGCAAACCCAAACAAAAGCAACGGCGGTGAAGCAGAGTAGTCGCAGATAGGGTAGCAATAGATGAAGGTTCCTAGAGTATCAATAGAGTACTGGTTAGCTTTGCAGGCTGTAGTTGAGTATGGCGGTTTTAATCAGGCAGCTGAAGCGCTGAATAAAAGTCAATCTGCCATTAGCTATAGTATTAGCAAGTTACAAGAGTTGTTACCAGTCAGGATTGTTGAGCAGCAAGGGCGCAAAGCGGAGCTGACTAACGCGGGAAAGTTACTATATCAACAAGTGAAGCAACTTATCCAGCAAGCTAATGAGTTAGAAGATCTAGCTCGAACACTGGCTCAGGGGGTTGAGCCAGAATTAAAAATAGCAGTTGACTTGTTGGTGCCTAGGCAATGGTTGTTAGCCGGGCTGAATCAATTTAACAATGAATACCCTACCTGTCGGCTAACACTTTTAGAAACCAGTTTGTCTGGTACCGATGAAGCTTTACTATTTGGTGAGGCAGATATTTTACTATCACCTAGGGTACCCACTGGATTTTTAGGTGCCATGCTATTTCAAATAGACTTTTTAGCCGTTGCGCATAAAGATCATCCGTTACATCAGCAAACATCACCTATCAGTGAAAATGACTTAAAAAAACACCGTCAAATAGTAATTAGAGACTCGGGTTTAAAGCGTAATCAAGATGCAGGATGGCTAGCAGCAGAACAGCGTTGGACAGTCAGTCATTTTGCTACTTCTGTTAGTTGTTTAAAAGAAAAAATGGGGTTTGCCTGGTTACCAGTCAGTTATATTGAAACTGAGTTAGCAGAAGGGGTATTAAAGCCTCTAAACTTAGCTGTTGGACAGCGGCGTCAGCTGCCTATTTATATGGTGGTCAGGTTGGGAGAAAAAGCAGGTCCTGGTACAAAACGGTTAGCCGAAATATTACAGTCAGGTATTAAAAAGAAACATTAATAATCATTTAAGATGGTGGTGTTTTAAGCTTCAGTTCAACTCTTTGATCTAAATTGAGTTGTTTGAATGTATCCTGCCAATATCGATTAACCAATCGATCAATTAAGCCGGTTTGCTTGGCTTTTATCAGGGCAGTTTCTATTAGGGGTTTTAACTGTCTTGAGGTGGGTGATAAGTAAAACTGAAAGTCACGGTCGTAACGAAGTAACAGTTGTTGCTCAATAGATAATTCAGGGTATAAAACTGACTCTGCTAATATTTCATTGACCCCTCTTGAAAAATAATCGATACCACGATTTCTGGCAGCAACCATTAAAAAAATGTCTTGTGAGTCTCCAGAAATGACTCGATAAGGTAGTTGATTATATTTCCAGACTAATACGTCAAACCAGCCTTCACCAAAACCACCAGTTTTTTGTAGCTGTCGAAAGTCGGCCAAGGTTTTTACATGTTGATATATATGCTGCTGACTGTTAGGGATAAGTAATACTCGCTTACCAATTAATCCATTGGTAATACCTATGTTTATTGGAACAAAAGTTTGATCTCTATAAGTTGCTTTAATAAACCAGTGTACTGAAATAACGCCCTGCTTTAAAAAGATCGCAATACGCTTCTGCGATAAATCATGGATGTGGTTAATTGTTAATTGATAACCAACAAGTGTTAAGGATTGCCTTAGCAACTCATGATAATAACGGTGGTTGCCATCCTTCAGTGTGGCAACGGTTAGGGTTAGCTTCTGAGCAGCTAATAAAGGGTAACTAACTACAACAAAAAGAAGTAAAAATATGAAAAAAGTGCCTATACGTTGCATTCAGTAATGCCCAGACGTTGCTAGTTATCGCTAATTGTAGTCAAGAGGGTCGAACTTGAAATCTATAACACTTTAGTATTAAAAGTTAGTTGGTATTTTTATTTTCACACCTTAATTTCTTGATTTGATCTATGTTGATCGAAATTTAACCTGTTGAATAAGCGAAAATGGGTTAGAACTATTTTGTTAAGTAATCTAATCTTCGTTGCGAGGGAAAAAACTGAAAAGGAAATTGAAAATGAATAAAACAAAATTAATTTGTATGGCAGCAGGAATAGCTTATGCATTTATGGGGCAATTAGCGAGTGCTGATGACGGTGAAACTAGTGCTTATGAAGAATTTGATTTTGACGTACCTGCTGAATTAATGGCAACAGGTTGCAAGCTACAAGCGCCTAAAGAAGTAGAAAAAAATAAAAATCATAAAGTGTGGGTTAGATCAGCAGGAGGGACTTTTTCAAAATATACAGTAAAAGTTTTTGAGGTATTGCCTACCACAGGTGGCTGGAAGCATGAACAATTTGACCAACGAACTTCGTCATCAAGTAATGTTTCAGGCACCGCAGCTAATTTTTTCTTACCAGGTTACTCGTATTTCCCTAAGGGAGGAGAAATTAAAGTCCAAGCGATTGTGCTGCCGTATAATGTGACTTGTTCAACCACGATGAAAATTAAGTAACTATAGTCTTCGTAAATGACTAACATTCTTTGTGAATGATTGTTGCTGTTAACCACCAGAGGAAGATAAGAGTTCTTCTGGTGAGTTATTTGATTTTTATTAAAAAATAATGACTATAATTAAAATTTAAGTTCTTAGTATGGGGTTACTTTCAGTAGAGTTACTTCGTGTAGAGTTATAAGCATGCTAAAAACTAGCCGCATTTTTTATAAGTAAAGAAACAATAGCTGCGTATAATTATTATACGATAGTTGATTGAAGATAGTTGGTTGAAAGAGTTGCTGATGGGGCAGGTTTTTAGAGTATCTGAAAAACATAGTTTCTATTTAGTTAAGCTTCATTTTGATCTTGATTATAAAACAAGTAGTCCGCTAATGCTCAGATTAAACAGGTTATTAGCAGACCTGAATAAAGACCTGGTTATCGATTTAAGCACAGTGTCTTACATTGACTCGGCGGGTTTAAGAGTTCTGCTTTGCTTGTGCAAGTTAGTCAGAGGGCAAGGACGTCAGGCTTTTTTAATGGGGTTAAATAGCCAGCCTTATGGTCTAATTAAGTTAACAAAAATGGCTCAACACTTTCATTTAATTGAAAGTGTTGAGCAGTATTACGATATCTGCTCGGCCTTACGATAGCCCAAATAATGTCGTTTTGTCTGTAAATAACTAAGAGGCCTTAAGCTGTAACCCACTGTTGTAATATTTTTGTCAATATTTGTGGCTGCTCTAAAGGTATCATATGGCCACAGTCTTCCAATATATGTAATTCAGAGTGAGGAATTAAGCTAGCCATGGTTGAAATGGCTTTGTGTGGGGCTATTTGATCATGCTTAGCCCCAACAAGCAGTGTTGGTTGCTGAATTCCCGATAATAAAGGCTCACGATTTTCTCTGTTTAAGGTGGCAGTGAGTTGGTTGACAAAAACTTGCTCTCCTGCATCTTGCTCCATTTGTTTGATCAGGTTTAACAACTCTTCATTACTGTATTGATCAGGGTGAACCATCAAGCGTAACCGCTCCTGATTCATGCCAGTATACTGCCCTTGTTGTATTTGGCTTAGCAGTTTGCGGCGCATGTTTTTTTCTGATTCTGGATAGCCTTTTGCTGTGGTACCAATAATAGCCAGCTTACTAAATAGCACTTCACCTTGTAGTGCATATTCGAGTGCAAGATATCCACCCATAGAAAAACCGACAATAATTGATTCAAAGGTACTGGCTTTGGCAATAGCCGATAACATTTGGCCGAATTGGCTATAATTGCGTAAATCGAGAAAGTCTGGTTGGCATATGTCTTTTAAATGATCAATTTGGTATTGCCAAACCCGCTGATCGCAAAGCATTCCAGGTAAAAATAAGACGTGAGGTTTATTCATTTTATAGTCTCGAAAAGTCGATTTTTAGAAAATCCTCAGTAGTATAATGCTATTAACGATTCTACAATAATGAATCCTTTGAATGTGGGTGTACCATTAGTGAAGAGTATATAGGCGTAACATAATGGATATCAGTCAAGAGCGTAGAGAGTATCTAAGAGCAGGTTTATCTGAAGAGCACCTTCGTAATGACCCAATAGAGCAGTTTCGTCACTGGTTGAAGGATGCCATTGATGCTGAGATCTCCACTGATCCAACAGCTATGTGCTTATCTACCGTAGGTGCGGATGGGCGGCCAAGCCAGCGAATTGTATTGTTAAAACAATTTGATGAAAAAGGCTTTGTGTTTTACACCAACCTAGAAAGTAAGAAAGCCAAGCAAATAGCCGAAAACCCTAATGTTTGCCTGCACTTTGGTTGGTTGCCTTTAGAAAGGCAAATCATTATTAATGGAACTGCCAATAAATTATCTGTTACGGAAGCAACCAAGTACTTTTTGAGTCGCCCTAGAGATAGCCAGCTGGCTGCTTGGGCTTCTCAGCAGAGTCAGAAAATTTCTTCTCGTCAGCTGTTAGAACAAGCTTTTTCCCAGATGAAGAGCAAGTTTACTAAGGGTGATATTCCTCTACCTAGCTTTTGGGGTGGGTTTAGGGTAGTGCCTGAACAAGTTGAATTTTGGCAGGGCAGAGCGAACCGGTTACACGACAGATTGGTTTATAGTCAGAGTGAGGCGGGGTGGTCAATAGAGCGGCTACAACCATAGAAGTAAAAAAGAGGGGCGGATGTTAATCATCCGCTAGACTATTTGCCCCTACCTCCAGTTTTAGTTCTTTAATTTTGCGGGTTAAGGTATTTCTGCCCCAACCAAGCAGCTGAGCAGCATCGCGACGGCGACCGCCTGTGTGCTTTAGAGCAACCTCTATCATCGCGCGTTCAAATGCAGGCACAGCAATATCCAAAATTTGTCGGTGGCCGAGGGCTAATTCTTGGTCGATCCAGTTCCTGAGTTGCTGCTCCCAATTTAAATTTTGGATTGGAGTGTTAGGCTGCTCCAGTAATTCTGGTGGCAGGTCGGTTGGTAGAATTTCGCGGCTGGAAGCCATTACGGTTAACCAGCGGCAGGTATTTTCTAACTGCCTGACGTTTCCTGGCCAGTCTAATTTGGATAGTAAATCGGCGGTTTCTGGTTTCAGTGCTTTGGCTTCTACTGCTAATTCTTCTGCGGCTCGGTTTAAGAAATAGCGGGCCAGCAATGGTATGTCTTCGCGTCGATCCTGTAGCTTGGGGATATGAATCCGAATAACATTTAGCCGGTGAAATAAGTCTTCTCGAAAGCTGCCTTTGGCTACCAGCTTTTCCAAATGCTGGTGAGTTGCCGCAATAATTCTGACATCCACTTTAATCGGAGTATGACCACCTACTCGATAAAACTCACCATCAGCAAGTACACGTAACAGCCGAGTTTGGGTATCTGCTGGCATGTCCCCGATTTCGTCTAAAAATAGAGTGCCGCCATTGGCTTGCTCAAAGCGACCGGCACGTTGCTGGGCGGCGCCAGTAAATGCGCCTTTTTCATGGCCAAATAACTCTGACTCCATTAAGTCTTTGGGAATAGCAGCCATATTTAACGCAATAAAAGGCCTGCTTGCCCTTGGACTGTGCCGGTGTAATGCTTGAGCGACCAGCTCTTTCCCGGTGCCTGACTCACCATTGATTAAAACTGTGATGTTTGATTTAGACAACCTGCCGATAGCCCGAAATACTTCCTGCATAGCAGGGGCTTCACCAATAATTTCTGGAGCATCTGGTAACTGCTGCTGAACCGCTTCAACTTCTTGCTCGTGAACATGGGCTAAAGCGCGTTTAACCAGACTAACCGCTTCATCCACATCAAAGGGTTTGGGTAGGTACTCGAAAGCTCCACCCTGGTATGAGGAGACTGCACTGTCTAGATCAGAGTGGGCTGTCATGATAATAACTGGAATTTTAGGGTAGTGAGCTTGCAGATCTTGTAGTAATGACAAGCCATCAATACCTGGCATCCGAATATCGCTAATGATTACCTGAGGCTGTTGCCGCTCTAGCTTAGTGAGAATGTGATTGCCTGAGTCAAAGCTGAGTGACTCAATTTGGGCTTGATGCAACGCTTTTTCTAATACCCAGCGGATGGAGCGGTCGTCATCAATAATCCACACAGAATCACGTACAGTCATGAGCTCTCCTTTTTATTGATGATCGAGTTGTTGATTTGTCAGGTGTTATGGGCTGTGAAGGTACTAATGATTGAATGGGTAAGTACATGCTAAAGCAGGTTTTACCAGGCTCACTTTCACAACTAATCATTCCTTGGTGTTGCTGTAATATCGATTGAGCAATCGATAAGCCCAGGCCTGAGCCTTCTGCCCGGCCGCTGACGAGTGGATAAAAAATATGCTCAAGAATATTGGCAGGTACGCCTGGGCCGTTGTCCATTATGTTTACCTGGCAAACCAGCCGATGGCGATGGTTGCCGATAGTAAACTGACGTAAAACTCGGGTCTTAAAGGTAATCATACCTTCGTTGAGGGGCATTACAGTTTGAATAGCCTGCAAAGCATTGCGCACGATATTTAAAATAGCTTGGATTAACTGCTCAATATCAGCCATTACATCTGGGATGCTAGGATCGTAATCTTTGATAATAGTCAGTTGGTTGTGGGTTTCTGCCAGAATCAGTTGAGCGACACGCTCTAATACTTCGTGAATACTGCAGGGGCCTAGTTTGGAAGGTTTGGTTGGTCCTATCATTCTATCAACCAAGTTAGTCAAGCGGTCCGTTTCTTCGATAATAACCTGGGTATAATCCTGTAGTGCACTGTCTGGTAGCTCCTTTGCCAACAGCTGTGCTGCACCACGAATGCCCCCTAACGGGTTTTTTACTTCATGAGCAACACTACGTACTAACAGCTTGCTGCTCTCTTGTTTTTCTCGCAGCGCTTCTTCCCGCGTTATTTTTAGTAGGCGATCACGAGGCTGAATCTCCATGACTAAGCTATCTCTACCATTGGTAACCGGAGTCACGGCATAGTCCACAGTCAACAGTTGGCCATTGGGTAAGTGCAGGGTGGCCTCTCGTTTGGTAAAAGGCTGGCCACTACTGAGGGCATTTAAAAAAACAGGTTTGTTCGATGGCTGCTCAACAAATAAGGCTTCCAGTGCAGCACCTGTCACTTGACTGCCACTCACTGCAAAAAGCATTTCTGCAGCTGGGTTGATATAAAGCAGGCTAAGCTGCTGATCAATCTCCAATACGGCAGTGGTTAAGAACTCCAATAATTGGTCAGACATTATCTTTATAGTTAATAAATAAAAAAGTTATAAGTGTCAGCAAAATCCAAGCCAATAAAGCTAAACAGTATTGTTGGAGGAGTGCATTGGCTTGTAGGCTCTTCGTATAAAACGTCAACTATTCCTGATTGTTTGTGGCTGTCTGCTGTTGTAGAGGCACAGCTTATATAAGAAGTTGCACTGTGATGGTGCACTAAAAGGAAAGGATAATGCAAGAGGAAGTGAAAAAGTTGGGCATTAATACATGTAGGACATGCCCTAAAATATTCGCTAAAACAATAGCGCCTTAAGCCTGCTAAGCAGGCTGGGGGAGCTATCTCCCCCTTTAGCCTGCTTAGTCTTGTTGCGGTCTAGTAAGGCGCTGGATCGATGAATATGCACAGTAACACTAGCACTGTTTAGTACGCGCCCGTCGGAGTTGAGTACTTTTACTACAATGTTATGAGTGCCGCGGTCGATATTGGTCAGGTTAAACAGCAGCCCTTTTTGTTTGCTGCCATAGGGTTTGCCATCAATATAAAGTTGAACACTATCACCAGGCCTTAGGTTGGGCGAGATAGTTGCTAAAACAGAGAAGTTTCCAGAACCTCTGATGGTTGCATCTTGGGCTGGCTTTTTAATGGTGAGTTCGCGGTAGCTGTACCCTTTGCTATTAATACCAGATGACTTGCCTGGTGGAGGTAACTTGGCAGGGGGCAAAGAAATAGTGTTGCCTTTTTTTAGCTCAACTTCCTCAGCTGGCTTGCCTTCAGGATTATCTGTAAAAACCACTTTGCCATCTTTATCAATGGTTTTATATATTTCAGCGTAACTCGCTGTCCAGGGTAGGATAACAATTAGAGCCCATAGCAATGATGTTGGCTTCAGCATAAAAAGAATTCCATAAAATAAAACTTATTCGCGAAGAGTATATTATTTTTAGTCGTTATTGATTCAGAATACCTTCTATTAGAAAAAGTTCTAATTTGCCTCTGACAGTATCAAAATTTTTACTTTTTAGAATTTACTGCTATTTCATATCGAACACTGAGCTGGCCAGTTACTCAATTTAGGGTGAAGGTGGAACTGGTGTTGGATTTGGCTTGGGTAGTAGTTTACTAGTTTGTTTAAGGTGCACTTTGACACTGGCACTGTTAAGCACTTTACCTTCTTCATTCAACACTTTCACTGATACGTCGTGGGTCCCTCTATCGATATTAGCAAGGCTAAAGCTTGCGCCTTTTTGCTTCTTACCATAAGGCTTTCCATTTAAATAAAGCTGTAAGCTATCACTTGCTTTTAGTTTGGGAGAAATGTCAGTGCTGACTTTAAGGTTGTCTGCATTTCGAATGGTTTCTCCTTCCAGTGGCTGTTTAATCGTAAAAAAGTTATAGCCTCGCTGGCCTTCTGCTTCGGAAACCTGGTTGTTAATTGGTATAACGGGAGGTGGTGAGATAATACTGCTAGGCTTTAACTTTACTGGCTCTGCGGGGTTATCCCCAGGCTCATCAGTAAAATTAATATTCCCCCTTTCATCCACCACTTTATAAATTTCGGCCTGGCTGGCAGTAATGGCAAGCAAGGCAATCAACATGCAAAGCAAAGAAGTTGTTTTTAATAACATAACAGTAAGAGTCCATTCTGTTGGAGAGAAGTATCTGTAAGTCCATTACTGTTATTTTTAGACGCTATTTACCTAAAGTGCTTTGTATTTGGAAAAACACTATTGGTTAAGGAGGGTTATCCTCCTGCAGGGACAGTCGGAGCGTTTGGGGCTCTTGGGGCGGTAGGAGCTTGTGGAGCCATTGGTGCTTGTGGAGCCAGTGATGGAGAACCAGAAGGAGTGGCTGTGTTTTTAATGCCTGATGGGTTGTGTGAATAAACCGTTACACTAGCAGTATTTAATATTTTTCCTTTTGAGTTAAGTGCCTGCACATCAATAGTATGTGGGCCACGTCCTAGGTTTTTGACCTTAAAGCTTAACCCTTTTTGTTTATTGCCATGGGCTTTGCCATCGACAACTAGCTGCAATCTATCTGCTGGTCTTAATCTAGGGCTGATAGTTGCGAGTACAGTTACATCACCATTTAAAGCAATGGTGGCACCACTTACTGGCTTTTTAATCGTGAGAGAGCGATAGCTGAAACTGTCTGCACTGCTAGGTGCCTGAGGGTCGGGTGGCACAATGGTTGGAGGAGAAATAATGGTGCTGGGCTTGAGTTTTACCTGCTCGGCAGGCTTGTCTCCAGGAGCATCGGTAAAATTAACATTACCTTCGTCATCCACGGTTTTATAAATATCTGCGTAACTGGCTGCCCAAGGTAGTGTGGCAGTTAATGCACATAATAGTAATGACGCTGGTTTAAACATAAGAGGGAGTTCCTGTCTGACTTAGAAAGGAATAAGTGCTAAATGCTACTTAATTAGGGTGCAACACTAATTAAAACTCTAAACCCTTAACCATAGACATGCAAAGTTAATAAAGTGGACATCATTTCAGTTTTTGAACTGCAATGAAATTTTCGTTAAGTAAGGAACACCTGAGAAAGCTTTGGTTGGCTTTTGGGAAATGGGTAGCGCTGGTGTAGCAAAGCCCTCAAGCTGAGGGCTTTATGATGATGTGCTGATAGCGTTTAGTGCTACGGCTAGCTACACGCTGTAGTACAAATCAAACTCAACAGGGTGAGTGGTTTGATTGACTCGCTCGCATTCTTCACGCTTAAGCTCAATGTAGCCATCAATCATATCATCACTGAATACGCCACCTTCTTTTAGAAAGTCGCGGCCTTGATCTAAAGCATCCAATGCTTCTTCTAGGCTGGTCGCCACAGTTGGGATCTCAGCAGCTTCTTCAGGTGGCAGATCGTATAAGTCTTTATCTGCAGCATCACCAGGGTGAATTTTGTTTTTAATTCCATCCAGGCCAGCCATTAACATGGCAGCAAAAGACAGATAAGGGTTGGCGGTTGGGTCTGGGAAGCGTACTTCAATCCGGCGAGCCTTAGGACTATTTACATAAGGAATCCGAATAGAAGCTGAGCGGTTACGCGCAGAGTAAGCCAGCATTACGGGGGCTTCAAAGCCTGGTATAAGCCGCTTAAAGGAGTTTGTGGAAGCATTGGTAAAGGCGTTTAATGCTCTAGCATGCTTAATAATACCGCCTATGTAGTACAGTGCAGTTTCAGAAAGCCCCGCATAGCCGTCACCAGAGAAAATATTTTCACCATTCTTAGAAATAGACTGGTGTACATGCATTCCATTACCGTTATCACCTACTAACGGCTTAGGCATGAAAGTAGCCGTTTTACCGTAGTGGTGAGCAACATTGTGCACGCAATATTTCAAAATTTGGGTTTCATCGGCTTTTTTCACCAGGGTATTAAAGCGAGTTCCAATCTCACATTGTCCAGCGGTTCCTACTTCATGGTGATGAACTTCAACAGGCAGGTTCATGGCTTCCATTGAGGCACACATAGCTGCACGCAGGTCATGGAGAGAGTCCACAGGAGGTACAGGGAAGTAGCCCCCTTTTACTCTTGGGCGGTGGCCAATATTGCCCCCTTCAAAGGCTTCAGAAGAGGCCCAATGAGCTTCTTCTGAGTTAACTTCGTAAGAGCAACCTGAAATGTCTGCTTTCCACTTCACATCATCAAATACAAAAAATTCTGGCTCTGGGCCAAAGAAAGCTGTATCGCCAATACCAGTTGATTTCAAGTAATCTTCAGCACGCTTAGCAACAGAGCGAGGGTCTCTCTCATAGCCTTGCATGGTAGCAGGCTCAATAATGTCGCAGCGTAAAATTAAGGTGTTTTCATCAGTAAAAGGGTCGATAACTGAAGTGGAGTCATCGGGCATCAGCATCATGTCAGACTCATTAATGCCTTTCCAGCCAGCAATTGATGAGCCATCAAACATTTTGCCGACCTCAAAAAATTCTGCATCAATTTCACTGGTTGGGATAGAAACGTGCTGCTCTTTTCCCTTGGTGTCGGTAAAGCGCAGATCTACCCACTTTACATCGTTTTCTTCAATTAACTTCAGAGTATTCGCTGACATGCTGTTTTCTCCAGAGGTCTATAAGCCGATTTCGGTCTAACTGGTTGTATTTGGATGACTTCAAGCTATAGGGTTTTGTTTTAATTATTAAGAACTTATTGCTTTAAAGGCTTACTGATGTTGATCAATTAAGCTTGAGAAACAACATTCGTTCGGCAGTCACTGCTTGAATCATCCTTTTGATTAATAAACTGTTGGCCACTCCGGTTGAGATGAATGCACCAAAAAACTTCTCAACGACTATTTCACCGCAGCTTCATCGCGACCAGTAGCAATAGTCATGCCATCACGCTAATTTTCGGCTAAACCAGAAAAATCAGGGTGAGTGCAATTTGGAAGCTCAAAAAAATAAAACAGCAATGCACTTAAGTGGTGCGCTAAAATAAAAACGCACTACTCAAGCGCTTTTTGATAGCAACTTATACTAACGACTGGTGGGACTACTTAAAGACTGCTTTGGTTTAGTGATCATGATAGCTGGTTTTTGTATAATAGTTTGCTACATGTTAGTTGCAATCAGATGAAATCCCCTCCATGAAATTCATTGTTAAATTATTTCCTGAAATCACCATTAAAAGTAAGCCGGTTCGTCAACGGTTTGTTAAACAGTTACGACGTAACATTCGTTGGACGTTGAAGCCAATAGACCCTGAAATTGAGGTGGTAGGGAGCTGGGATAAAATCGAGGTTGTCACGCAACAGGATGATAAAGCTGTTACCCAGCAAATAGCAGAAAAACTCACCCATACTCCTGGTATTTGCCTAGTGCTGGAAGTGGTGGATTATCCTCTGGTTGATCTCGACGATATGCTCGATAAAGTGGCTGCCATTGTTGGAGATTCGTTGGTTGGTCATTCTTTCTGCGTGCGTTGTAAGCGCTCTGGCCATCATGAGTTTACCTCTACAGAGGCAGAACGATATATTGGCGGCGGATTGCACCAAAGAATTGCAGAGACTTCCATTAAACTAAAAGACCCTAATATTACCGTTAAGCTGGAAATAAAAAATAAGCGCTTTTATGTGGTGAAGAGTGCATTACCTGGGCTGGGTGGCTTTCCTTTGGGAACACAAGACGGCGTTTTATCGCTTATTTCGGGTGGGTTTGATTCAACGGTTTCTAGCTTTTTAACCATGAAACGGGGGCTGCTCACCCATTTCTGTTTTTTCAATTTAGGTGGCCATGCCCATGAAATTGGGGTTAAAGAAGTTGCCTATTACCTGTGGAATAAGTTTGGCTCATCTCATCGGGTAAAGTTTGTCACGGTGCCTTTTGAGCCTGTTGTAGCAGAAATTTTGCAAAATATTGATAAATCCTACATGGGGGTGGTGCTGAAAAGAATGATGTTGCGAGCTGCCAGCCAAGTAGCTGAGGGCCTAGAGGTAGAGGCGCTGGTAACCGGTGAGGCGATTGCACAGGTTTCTAGCCAAACCCTAGCAAATTTATCAGTCATTGATGAGGTAACTGATAACCTGGTTATTCGCCCCTTAATTACCATGGATAAGCAGGATATTATCAACACGGCTAGAGCCATTGGCACTGAAGATTTCGCTAAAAATATTCCTGAATATTGCGGCGTAATATCGGTTAATCCAACTACGCGGGCAAGACGGCATAAAGTCGAAGATGTTGAGTCAAACTTTGACTTTACTGTATTGGATAAAGCTGTTGCAGATCGTCGAGAAGTGTTAATCAACGATATTATTCAGGATGACTTAAAAGCGGCTGAGGTTGAGGTGCTGAGTATTCCACTTCCTAATAGTGTGATTCTTGATATCCGCCATCCCACTGAAGAAGAACTAAGTCCGCTAAAAATGGATAAGAATGAAGTAAAAACCATTCCTTTCTATCAACTAAATACTGTATTTAAGCAGCTCGATGCTAATCAACAATATATGCTTTATTGTGATAAAGGCGTGATGAGCCGCTTACATGCCATGCATTTAAAGGACGAGGGTTACGAAAACATCAAAGTTTATCGTCCCTAGTGAACTTTCTTAGTGGATCGGTGGTAAACTACCGCACCAAAATTTTCTGGATTTTCTAGCTGAAGACGTTGAATTGGTAAGACAACTTACTAATTCTGGCATTTACTATAGGAATGCCCCTACTAACATGCTTGTTTCTAGGGTGCTGCTCTTAGGCCACTTCAGATTGTAGTTGTTTTACTGTAGAGGCACCCTCTGTGATTGAGAAGTTAAGAAATATTGCCATTATTGCTCACGTAGACCATGGCAAAACTACTTTGGTAGACAAGCTATTACAGCAGTCTGGAACCCTAGAACGCCGTGATATCGGTACTGAGCGGATCATGGACTCCAACGACCAAGAGCGTGAGCGTGGCATTACCATTCTGGCCAAAAATACTGCGATCACCTGGCAAGATTACCGCATAAACATTGTGGACACCCCAGGCCACGCCGACTTTGGTGGTGAGGTTGAGCGGGTGCTATCGATGGTTGATTCCGTATTGCTGCTGGTTGACGCTGTTGATGGCCCAATGCCACAAACTCGTTTTGTTACCCAAAAAGCATTTGAGCAAGGATTAAAGCCAATCGTAGTAGTCAATAAAATTGACCGCCCTGGCGCCAGACCTGACTGGGTAATTGATGAGGTATTTGACTTATTCGATCGTTTGGGGGCTACTGAAGAGCAACTAGATTTCCCCATTATTTATTGCTCAGCACTAAATGGAGTTGCTGGTGATGACCCAGAGTCATTACAAGATGACATGACACCTCTGTTTGAAATGATTGTTGATAAAGTGCCTGTGCCTACCATAGATGTTGATGGTCCTTTTCAGATGCAGATTTCAGCACTGGACTACAGTAGTTACCTGGGTGTTATCGGCGTAGGCCGAGTGACTCGTGGACAGTTAGCACCAAATACACCTGTTGCAGTCGTTGGCCGCGAAGGTAATCAACGTTCTGGCCGTATCTTGAAAGTAATGGGCTATCAAGGCTTGGAGCGGGTTGATATTGAAAAAGCAGAAGCGGGTGATATCGTTTGTATCACGGGTATTGATGGCTTAAATATTTCCGATACATTGTGTAACCCAGAAAAGCCAGAAGCGTTACCAGCACTGACTGTAGATGAGCCTACAGTGAGCATGACCTTCCAAGTAAACGACTCACCGTTTGCTGGCCAAGATGGTAAATATGTCACTAGCCGTAATATTAAAGAGCGTTTAGATCGCGAGTTAATCCATAACGTTGCGCTACGGGTTGAGCAAGGTGATACAGCAGATAAGTTTGTTGTTTCTGGCCGTGGTGAGTTGCACTTGTCTGTATTGATTGAAACCATGCGCCGTGAAGGTTTTGAGCTAGGGGTTTCTCGACCAGAAGTTATCACTAAAGAAATTGATGGTGAAATGTGCGAGCCCTATGAGCAAGTAGTGGTAGATGTGGAAGATGCACATCAAGGCGCCATTATGGAAGAAATGGGTAACCGTAAAGCTGAGCTTACAAATATGGTACCTGATGGCAAAGGCCGTACTCGATTAGAGTTTATTATGCCTGCTAGAGGTTTAATTGGCTTCCGCTCGCAATTTTTAACTATTACTTCCGGTAGTGGTATTTTAACCCATATTTTTGATCATTTTGGCCCCGTTAAGGCCGGTGAAGTAGCCAAACGGCCAAATGGTGTGTTGGTCTCAATGGTTAACGGTAAAGTATTGGGTTATTCACTGTTTAATCTGCAAGACCGTGGACGTCTGTTCCTAGAGCCAAATGTAGAAGTTTACGAGGGAATGATCATTGGTCTGCATAACCGTGACAATGACTTGGTCGTAAACCCAACCAAGGGTAAGCAGCTGACTAACGTTCGGGCATCAGGCACTGATGAAAATATCATCCTGACTCCGCCAGTTAGGCATTCACTGGAACAGGCGTTAGAGTTTATTGAAGACGACGAGCTGGTAGAAGTAACCCCTAATCATGTTCGGCTGAGAAAGAAATTCCTCAAAGAGCACGAGCGTAAGCGAGCTTCCAGAGCGAAGTAGTCTTGTTTTCCCCCTTTGAAAAAGGGGGAAACTTATTCCATATCAAGCATTTCACTCCCAACTCACACTACTCACCAACCACTCACCATCCTCTCTAACCCATTCTGTTTTGACTTTATAAATACCTGACTGATTAGGCAGAATACTTTCTGCGCCAGTGACTGTCACCGCAGACTCTGAGGTTGCTACGTTGGGGTAGGCGGGGTTATATGAAATGTTATTGTTAGTAATATAAATTTTTATATTTTTATGACGCAAAAAATAAGCTAATAAAAGTCGTTTTACTCCTTGGCGATCCATTCCTTGAGCAGAATTAAAGCTTTCACTAAGTGTTTTCAGTACTTTTTGACTATTCTTATTCTCTATAGCTGTCTGTATTTTCTCTATTTGCTCGGCAATAGCTGACTCTGCAGGTACTTCTGTACAGCCAGAGAGTAAGGGAAAAAAACTTAGGAGGAATATCAACTTTAGCATGAACTTAGTGTAATGTTTAAAAGTAGCTTTACTCATAAAAGGCCTAACATAGATAGTAAATTAACATAGCAGGTCTAACTGAAGGACAAAATATGTATACCCTTTATCCTGCAATAAAACCTTATGCGCGACACACTTTAGAAGTTGATGAGCCACACCAGCTTTATTTGGAAGAGAGCGGTAACCCAAATGGTATACCTGTCTTATATCTTCACGGTGGGCCTGGTGCAGCATGTGATAAATTTAGTCGCCGTTATTTTAATCCTGAAATTTATCGGATTATTTTATTTGATCAGCGTGGTGCTGGTCGTTCAACTCCCCATGCTTGTATAGAAAACAATACAACACAAGACTTAATTGCAGACATTGAAACGATCAGACAGTTTCTCAATGTTGATCAGTGGGTGCTGTTTGGGGGCTCTTGGGGAGCAACCTTAGCGTTGTTATATGCTGAGCAATATCCACGACAAGTATTGGCGATGATTCTGCGAGGTGTCTTTCTCTGTCGGGAACAGGATATTAGTTGGTTTTATCAAGAAGGGGCAAATAAAATTTTTCCTGATTATTGGCGGGATTTTACTTGCTGGATTCCAGAAGCTGATTCTAATGAAGTTATTAATGCTTATTACAAAAGGCTGACTGGTAACGATGAGCTGGCTCGAATGGGGGCTGCTAAAGCTTGGGCGTTGTGGGAAGGGCATTGTGCAACGTTAAGACCTAATCAGGCGGTATTGGATGCGTTTATTGATCCACATAAAGCAAGAGCACTGGCAGCCGTTGCTTGCCATTATTTCAAAAATAAGGGTTTTTTAGAACCAAACCAAATTTTAGATAATCTGGAAGTTATTAGAGATATACCTGGGATTATCGTCCACGGTCGTTATGACATGGTGTGCCCTCTGGAAAATGCTTTTACCCTGCAAGTGAAGTGGCCTGCAGCAGAGCTGCATATTGTTAGAGATGCGGGGCATTCTGCGGCAGAACCCAGTATTTCAGATGCCTTGATTAGAGCAACGGATGAAATGGCTAAGCGGTTGAAGCCTGATCTAATGCCCGATGAAGGTTAGCCATTCATTTTGAGCTAAACATTTTTCGCAAATGTTATATGGGAGCTGTGCTGAGATAATTAAGCGCAGCTTTTCTCATTTATCCCCTGCCCATTTTAGACAGCATATTAGTGTTGTCTATTTATTAATCTTATAGTACTAAAGTGGTAACTTTTTTTTGCAAAAAGTGGTAATAAACCCAATTAAATCAGCTATAACAATATTATAAATCTGCTGCCGTTTATGTACTGGGTAGCAGGTTTATTATGAGGGGGATAAAACCATCTTATTATTAAAACAAGGACGAACATGAAAAAAATTACAATAGTAGCAGGATGCGCATTATTGATAGTCAATTTTGCGGCTGCTGAAGTTACAACACCTGGCGTATATGATATGCACTTTGATTGGGGGTGTGATGGTACTTACTCTATATCAAAAAACTTTACCTTAAAAAGTGATGGCACATTTGAGTCTGGTAGTTTGAAAGGCACCTGGAAGGAAATAGATAGAACACTCACATGGAGATACAGCAATAACACTTATTACACAGGCTACCATACCAGCCGTTCGGCCACTGGTGTTGCTGTTGGCTATAATGGCCTGGAAGGCTGCTTCTATATGATTAAAATGAGTAAACCACTTAACCAGCAGCAAATGCAACAGATTGATATGGCTGAGCCACAGTTTGATAATGGCATTGGTGAAGCTGGGGGAGAAGCACTCTTCTAGAAACTATTCATTTGTTTTTATGCAATGTAAAGCCGGCTGATTGCTGGCTTTATGCTTTTACAGATATGATATGCCATTAAATTTGTAATGATAAAAATGAGTGGCAAAAACAATGCGAGCACTTATTCAACGAGTAAAGCAAGCCAGTGTCAGCGTGAATAATGATGTGGTTGGTTCTATTGACCAAGGCTTATTGGTGTTACTGGGAGTGCAAAAAGGTGATGATCAGGCAAAAGTCACCAAATTGCTTGAAAAAGTATTGAAATATCGTATTTTTGCTGATGCTGAGGATAAAATGAACCTCAGTCTAAGAGATATTAATGGCGGGCTGTTAGTAGTCTCTCAGTTTACCTTGGCAGCAGACACCCAAAAAGGTTTGCGCCCTAGTTTCAGCTCTGCAGCTCCTCCAGTAGAAGGAGAAAACCTGTATAACTATTTTGTGGAGCAAGCAACCAACCTTCATCCAGCAGTTGCTACCGGGCGTTTTGGTGCCAATATGCAAGTCAGCTTAGTTAATGATGGACCAGTGACTTTTCTTTTAGAGGTTTAAACTTTAAGCAGACTTTCTCTTAGCAACTATCCCTCCCATCAACAACCCAGCTTCAAACAGCAGCCACATAGGCAAGGCGAGTAATGATTGGGAAAAGACATCAGGTGGTGTTAGTAACATGCCTACTACAAAGCAGCCAACGATTATATACGGACGCTTTTTTCTTAAACTAGCAACACTGCTTATCCCGGACCAAATCAATAAAACGGTAGCAATAGGAATTTCAAAGGCTATCCCAAAAGCAAAAAACAGTTTTAGTACAATGCTCAGGTAACTGTGGATATCTGGCATTACTGATACATCATCAGGGCCTATGGTAGTAAAGAAGTTAAATAGCAGGGGAAATACGACATAATAGGCAAACGTAATTCCCAGATAAAATAACACAACACTTGAAGCTAATAGTGGGATGGCCAGCTTTTGTTCATGTTGGTAAAGCCCTGGTGCAATAAACCCCCATACTTGATGCAGAATATAGGGAATCGCTAAAAAAATAGCGGCGACTACGGTCAGTTTAAAGGGTGTAAAAAATGTCTGGGTAATTTCCGTTGCAATCATTGAGGAGCCTTCAGGCAATATGGATCGTAAAGGCTCAGAGATAAAGCTATAAATGTCGTTGGCAAAATAAAACAGGCAGGCAAATGCTATCAGTACTGCAACCAAGCAGCGGAGAATGCGAGATCTAAGCTCAACCAGGTGCTGTACTAAGGGTTGCTCTTGGCCTAGTTCAGGGTCTTCTGAATTGTAATAGCCATTCGGTTGGTCTGTCATAAAGGCTTAAGTCACTAATCGTTTAATGAGGACGTGGCTGAAGTAGGTTTGGCTTTTGGCTGCTGGTCAGGGGTATGGCTAGCTTCAATACTAGGGGTGGCTTCTGACTGGGCAAAACTAGTCGCTTGATTTGTATCAGCTGGTTGCGTTGTTGTGCCATCAATGTTGTTTTCTGCTTTTTCAACAGAGCTATCAATAGACTGCTTGAACTCATTGATCTGGCGATTAACATCTGCCTGAGCCTGTTTTAAGTCCTGCATAATCGATTCATTATGCAGTTGCCGGCGGATGTCATCAGCGCCAATTTCTCGCTCGATTTCTGACTTCATAGCCGCAAAGCCACGTTTGAGTCGCCCAGTCCAGAGCATCAGTTTCTTTATTGCATGGGGGAGCCGCTCGGGGCCAAGCACTAGCAAGCCAATGATGGCAATAACAATTAGCTCTGCAAAACCAATATCAAACACAAATCACCTAAACAAAGCTGAGTGGCTATTTATTTTCTGACTGTTTTGCTTGTTGCTGATCAGTAAGGGGCTTTTCACCATTAGGCTTATCAAGCTGTTGCTGAGAGCTACTGTCTTCATCACTTACCGCTTTTTTAAAGCCTTTAATAAAAGAGCCTAAATCGCCACCTAATGAGCGTAAGCGTTTTCCACCAAATATCAGCAGAACAATAACCAGAATAATAATTAATTGTGGAACGCTAATGCCAAACATCCTTTATCTCCAAACTATTTTGATACCCAAGCTTTCTAGCAAGCTGTGCTATTACAGAGCACCACTTGTTGCAACACCCTCATCTTACATGGGTTTTAGTACACCGCCACCTAAAATATGAAAGTGTAAGTGGTAGATTTCCTGTCGACCCCCTTGCCCGGTATTGGTAATGGTGCGGAAGCCATTCTCTAGCCCCACTTTTTTAGCCACTTTAGGAATCGTTAACATCAATTGGCTCATTATATCACGATGCTCAGAGCCAATGTCGTAAAGATTGGCGATATGTTGTCTGGGGATTAGAAGCAAGTGCACTGGTGCTTTGGGATGTAGGTCATTAAAAGCCAGGCAGTGATCATCCTGGTAGACAATCTTGGCTGGTGCATCACCACTGGCAATTTTGCAAAAAATACAGTCACTCACGGACTTCTTTAATCCTTTTTATAGTACTTATAGCTTATAGTAGTTATAGCTTATAGTAGTTATAGCTTATAGTACTTATAGATTGTAGCACTTATAACCAGGTTATCGCTCTTAACCTGGGTGTTGTTGTCTGGCTGCTTTCTCTACCAAACCAGAAAGATCGAAGCGCCTTGCTAGCTCCCTTAATACATCTTCAGGGCCTAAGCCAAGGTGAGATAGCATCACCAGTGTGTGGAACCAAAGATCAGCTGTTTCATAAACCAGGTCTGATTTTGCTGCTGCTTTGTTACTTTCAGCTTGATTGGCTAGGTCTTTAGCTGCCAAAAGGGTTTCGGTAGCTTCTTCTCCTACTTTTTCCAGAATTTTATTCAGTCCTTTCGCATGTAGGCTGGCAACATACGACTCATCGGGATCAGCTAGCTTGCGGGCTTCCAAGACCTTGGCTAACTCAGCTAATACATCACTCATAAGGCTTATTGTCTTTACTAGGTTGTTTTTACTGGTTGTCTTTATTGATAGCTTTTTGATAAATGGTGTCTGGATCTTTTAATACTGGCTCAGTAGTTTGCCATGTCCATTTATCGCCTTGTTTAGTCAGCTTGCGGAAAAAGCAGCTTTCGCGCCCGGTATGGCATGCAATTCCCCCTTTCTGTTCCACTTGTAAGATAATGACGTCACTATCACAGTCCAGGCGAATGGCTTTGATTTGCTGCTGGTGTCCAGAAGACTCGCCTTTGTGCCAGAGCTTTTGCCGAGAACGAGACCAGTAAACAGCATGGCCTTGCTCAGCAGTTAAAGCCAGAGCTTCCTGGTTCATCCAGGCCATCATTAATATTTTTCCAGTTTTATAGTCTTGGGCAATGGCTGGAATCAGGCCATTTTTATCCCACTTGATTTGGCTAAGCCACTCCGTTACAGCCATACTACGACACCTGTTTTACGCTTTTTTTTCGTTTAGGATTAAATATAAGCCCACCACACCTACCGCTATGCTAGGTAAATTTGCCTGGTTGAATAGCTGAGTCCAGTCAGGCCAAATTAAACTGGCGGCAGAGCCTGCCACTAACAATAAGCCGATTAAATAGCGTTTGTTAGTGGTTGAAGGCTGTTTTGTTATTTGAGTCGGCGCTTGAGCACGTTGTTCCAGCCAATGAAGCACATTTTGACTAATAATAGGTGCTTGCTCTAGCCACTCTGGGGCCTGTTGGTGAATATGTTTTAAAACCCCTAATGGGCCTACACGATCTTTCATCCACTGCTCAAGAAAGGGCTTGCCTGTATGCCATAGGTCTAAATCTGGGTAGAGCTGGCGACCAAGCCCTTCGATATTAAGCAGGGTTTTTTGGAGTAGTACTAGTTGGGGTTGAACTTCCATATTGAAGCGGCGAGCGGTTTGGAATAAGCGCAGCAACACTTGGCCAAAAGAAATATCCTTTAATGGTTTTTCAAAAATGGGCTCACATACGGCTCGAATGGCTGACTCTAGCTCATTTACTCGGGTATGCTTGGGTACCCAGCCAGAGTCGATATGCAGCTGAGCAACCTGTCGATAATCCTGATTAAAGAATGCCAGCAGATTGCGCGCGAGATAGCTTTGGTCCTCGGCAGTTAACGAGCCCACAATACCGCAGTCAATGGCTATATACTGAGGAGACTCTGGTTCGTGAGGCGATACAAAAATATTGCCGGGATGCATGTCTGCATGAAAGAAACTGTCACGAAATACCTGGGTGAAAAAAATTTCCACGCCACGCACAGCCAGTTTTTGCATATCAATGCCATGGGCCTTTAATTGGTCAATTTCTGCTACCGGAATACCATAAATTCTTTCCATCACCATTACGGAGCGTGAGCAATAATCCCAAAACACTTGTGGTACATAGAGCAGATCAGAGTTAGCAAAATTACGCCGTAACTGTGAGGCATTCGCCGCCTCCCGTTGTAAATCCAACTCATCGAAAATAGTGTGCTCGTAATCAGCTACTACCTCTACTGGGCGAAGCCTTTTACCTTCAGTAGAAAAAGCCACCAACAGTTTGGCCATAAAATACAGAATAGTCATGTCTTGTTTGATGACTTTATTAATGCCAGGGCGAATTACTTTTACTACAACCTGCTTGCCATCAGCCAGCTTGGCTAAATGCACTTGTGCAACAGAAGCAGAAGCCATTGGTTTTGGGTCAAAATCAGCAAACAGTTCATCAACTGTCTTGCCTAAACTTTGCTCAATTAGTTTGGTGGCTAATGTTCCAGAAAAAGGGGGTACTTGGTCTTGCAGCTTTTTCAGTTCATCTGCAACATCATCTGGCAACAGGTCTCGTCTAGTGGATAATAGTTGACCAAATTTGACGAAGATGGGGCCAAGCTCTTCAAGTGCTTTTCTTAGCCGTTCGGCACGAGGAGCTGGGTTTTTAATCCATCGCCAAGGAAGTAAAAGCAAGGCAAAGCGAAGATACCAAGGCAGTTGTGGGTGGTAGACCAACTCGTCTAAACGATATTTGGCAACAACACGGGTAATTTTAAACAATCGAAGCAGTTGGACCACGGTTTACTCTGTAGTTGTGGTTAATCAAAGTGTTTACATTGTCGTTATGCTAGGCAGTTTCGTCAATAAACTGACTGAGTTATATGATGGATTTCTATGGTTTAACTAAGGTAGGTTACAGTAAAGATATACAAAGTTAATCACTACTCTTTATATTGTGTTTCTGGCGAACTGTTGTACAGTTTTGAGTTCTTAGTTAGCGATACTTCTGGAGTCTTGTCAGTTGATGATTGCACCGAAAAAGCTTTCGTATCGGGAGTATAAGATTTTTGGTGTTATTTTTTTAAGGAGGATATAGATAATCATCAAGCTAAAAAACTTTTGGCCAGGGAGCTGCGAAGAATAAAGCGGTATATAATTGACAAGCTGTATAATCATCCAAAAAAACATTAGTGTAATGGAATAGTCAGTTGTCATTTGTATTGCTTGTATAGGGCCAAACTACTTTTTGCAATTCAGTTTCGAATGACTCCATTGGTATATGGCGATCCACCATTCTTTGATAAGTGCAGTCTACTGCTGTCCAGACCCATTCCTCCCAATCAAGCAAATAAGAACGTAAGCCTGTCTCATATACGCCTTTGGTGTGGCGATAGCATAATTTGAGCAAAGGCTCGTGTTGTTCTATAAGCTGCTTAATTATATTCTTGCGTTCTTCGTCGTATACTTCAGCTAACTTGGGGGGTATATCCATTAACTATCAGTCCTTGCTATTCTTTATTTAAACTTGGTCGCTCAACAACAGGCTTCCAGATAAGTGTAGATCGTTTGTGTGTTTTTCCTAGTTTGCCTGAATGTGTCAATAGTAAGCGCTAAATATTTGAGAAAATAATTTTAATAATAAAAATTTAAAGTGATAGCCAAGATTTATTAACTTGAAATGACAAACTTTATCTTTTTTTCGGAAGTTTATGAAAGTTAACATATAAAGGATAAAGAAAGTCATATAACTAAATAAAAAATTTGCTCATGAATATTTTTTATTTAGTTGCTGCTAGTCCATTGACATAAAGAAATATCTTGTTTTTTTACAGACTAACAGGCATTTTGGTTGTTAAAGTCATTACACCAGCTTTTATAATTAAAGCCTGTTTCTTTATATTTGACATGGGTACTAGGTTAAGTACTTATGCGGCTATCTAATTAATATTTTTGGTTGTAATTATGCAGAGTACATAAATAAATCAAGGCGTGAAATTATATAAACAAAGGTGAGTTTTTGTTGATTTATATAAAATAGCTCGCCCAAATTATAAAAAATGATTGGCAAACTGGGTGTTTTTATAATCAAGTGTAAATATTGTGTAAATTTTTTCAGGTTTGTATGGCTTGTAGGTATTTTCTGCTATATCCAGTCTGCTTAAACTTAAGTAGCCTGTGTTTTTTTAAAACTATTATGATTTATCAAAAATGTAGGGTATAGCTCTAATATAAGGTATAACTCTTTTGCTGTACGAATAAAGGGTACCTCTAATAAGAGTGATTAAAAATTACCTGCTAGTCCGGATATTCAAATAATTAGAATGTTCTGGCTAATCAGGCTGCTGGAGAGGTATTTTATGCAAGTAATTCGATTGATGTGTTTGTTTTGTCTTACAATTATTGCATTACAAGCAAATGCTGGTGGGCGTTATGGATTAATCCAGTCCGCAACAGGTAAATGTCTGGATGTCGATGGTGGAAGAGCAGATAATTTGGCTCCAGTCATTGCCTGGGACTGCCACGGCAAAGCAAACCAACTCTGGAAAATGGACCGTAAAGGTCGTTTACGCCCTAAGCATGCACCCCATATGTGTTTAGAAGCGGGACAAAACTTAAGGCAGGGTGATAAGGCATTTATTTATGAGTGTCATTCAGGTAGGCATCAGCGTTGGCAGTGGAATGGCAATACTATACAAAATAAAGCCAATCGTGGGGTTGTATTGGATTATTTTGTTGATCAAGGTCGAGTGGGTATATGGCAGCGTCATAATCGCTCCAATCAAAAGTGGTATTGGCAGCCTCGCCAGTCCAGAAGCAACGATGACTTTTTAGATCAGTTCTTTTATCAAGAAGAGCGGCAGCAATACAATTACAGACCGGCTTGCCAAACAAAAGACCGTCGAGCAGGGCCTATTTGGGATCAGCGCCATGCGAATGAAACCTGCCCAGGGGTATGTTCTGCTTACAACAGCCGTTGGACAGGCCACTGGAACACAGTAGAGTGGGGTTCAGTGTCAGTATGTCAGTGTAAGCAGTGTTGATAGTTTAGCTTTCAAATATTGAGGCAAAATCAATCTCAAGCTACATGTGGTAATAAAAATTAGATGGAAGACAATAATTTTTATTACCACTTATTTGTCTAGCTGCGCAGCTAACCTTTTTACTCGTGCGGTTAGTCGATCCGTAGCCAGTTTTAGTTCATCTATGTCGTCAAAAAAGCATTCTACTTCGTTGCGTGAAGGAAGCTGGCGCAACTCTTCTTGTAGGTATTCAGATAAGTTTTGCTGGAAAGTGCTGACGGTCTTTTTAGCAAAAGCTAACCCACCACGCACGCTTTGGCCAAAGGTGTGGGCAAATACTGGCCCGGTATATTTTGCCAGCCAGCCTTCCCAGTCTAATTGGCTATTTTGCAGTATCTGCTGGATTTGCATGGCAAAATCACTGCTACCAATTATTTGTACTGCGCCGCCAAATAGCTGATTATTTTTATCTTGGCTGACTAGTAGTTGTAATAAGGCAGGGCCTGTGCCTGCAATACAACAAGTGATTTCTGCCTCGTGAAGGCTTTTCAGCCTGAAGCCTTCTGTCGTTGGCTCAAGATAAATTACTAGTTGGGGCATGGTGCATTGAATGCACAGGGTTTTGCCAGCTAGTTTGGCCAGCTGCTCTAAAGCAATAGGGTCAAGCTGTAAAACGCGGTTAATAGCTGTTTCTATAGAAGCAAAAGCGGCGGTTGTAATAATTGAACTGGCCATTATAAAAATACTATCCTCTTACCCTATATATTTAAGGGTGCCTCTAAGGTTTTATTCCTTTATGCACAGCAACAATCCCACCGGTTAAATTATGATAGGTTGCTCTAACAAAACCGGCATCAACCATCATTTCTTTCAGGGTTTCTTGGTCTGGATGCATCCTAATCGACTCGGCCAAATAACGATAGCTCTCTGAATCATTGGTGACAAGTTTGCCCAAAGCCGGTAACACAGAGAAAGAATATAAATCGTAAGCTTTGCTTAATAAGGGGTTGTCAGTCTTTGAAAACTCTAACACCAGCAGCCGGCCACCGGGCTTTAATACCCGTAACATCGAGCGTAATGCGGCATTTTTATCGGTTACGTTCCGTAAACCAAAGGCAATGGTAATGCAGTTAAAGGTATTATCAGCAAAGGGTAAGCATTCAGCATTGGCTTGGACGAACTCGGTGTTATCAACTATTCCTCGGTCAATTAACTTGTCACGGCCTACAGTTAACATGGAGTTATTGATATCTGCCAAAACTACCCGACCGGTAGGGCCTACCAACTTGGCAAACTGAAATGCTAAATCACCTGTACCGCCAGCAATATCCAACACCTGATGGCCTTGTCTAACAGCGCTGAGCTCGATGGTAAACCGCTTCCATAAACGATGGACACCAAGTGACATCAGGTCATTCATAATGTCGTATTTTTGGGCAACAGAGTGGAAAACCTCAGCAACTTTTTCAGCTTTGTCTTTTTTCGCAACGGTTTGATAACCGAAGTGAGTGGTATCTTCTGCTTGCTCTTGCTGTTTTGTCATCACATGCCCTCGTTAAAGATCGACTAACTTTACCACACTGGTGTCTGGGTCTCGACTGGCACCTGCCTCGTGAAGCGCTGATAAATATTGCTGCCAAAGTTTATCTTGATTAATGCTCAGATGATGTAAGTATTCCCAAGTATATAGCCCGCTATCATGACCATCATCAAAAACCAGTTTTAATGCATAATTGCCAACTACTTCAACACCAGTAATGGCCACAAGGATTTTACCCGTTTGCAAAATAGGTTTGCCATGGCCTCGGACTTCTGCTGAGGGCGAGTGAACACGCAGAAGCTCGCTGGTTAGAGTGTAGCTTTGGTCAGCATAAACGAGCTCTAATGTTTTGGAGCGTTTATGGAGCTTAATGTCTTGTGGAATTGGTGCTGTAGTTGCCATGGGTAAATAAAGTTTTAATAACAATTTAACCCAGTTTACACCGAAATAAAGGGAAGGGAGATAGGTTTTTTTCTGTTGCTTAAGTTGTGCAGAAAAGGTGCTGTCGTAATAACAGCACTATGGTGTATTGATAGTTGGGAGGTTAATTTGTTTTACGGCGAATAAGTAAAGCAAGTGAGATTATAAGCAGTCCCAGTGAAGATGGTGCTGGAATGTCAATTACAGGGTCTCTTGCCCATAAGCTAATGTTAGATAGCCCGGCAGGATTGCCACCTCTATTTTTCAAAGTGTTACTAGTATCCCAGGTACCTGCAAATTTAAAATTAAAGTCTTCAGCTAAAACGGGGTCTATCCCTAAATCACCTATATTAAAGTTATATATGGAAAAGTAGTTAGCACTTTTGAAGATGACTGCTACTTGATCAAAAAACATACCGCCGAGCAGGTCTAACAGATCTTGTGGGTTCATGGTAGGTGGATTCCAAGACCATTCACCCATTATTGCATCACCTCCTACGCAGGCGGTAGAATCACCATCCTTGTCTTTGCAGTTGCTCAACACAAGAAGGTCATCAATAAACTGATAGCTTGTTACACCATCGGTACTAGTAGCCCCTTTAAACCCTTGACCATCATCTTTGCCTAAATAGACCCAACCGGGGTCGTTGACTTGACCATCACCATCTAAGTCTTGCAACTCACTACTTTCGGTAAAAGCTGCAGGTAAGCCTGGCCAGAAATTGGACTCTTTATTAAACCAGCCATCATTGTCATAGCCAAGATTACCCATGGTGGGGTTTGCAAAAAGGCTATTATTGCCTTGGAATGCTCCTACACAGTCACTAGCATTGAAGGGAGGATTAACTGTTGTGCCAGGGTCAACACCATCCAGTCGTTGTACGAAATTAAGTTGAATATCTGACACATCACAAGGAAGTGCAGTTGCGTAGGCATTATTGATTCCTACTAATAATCCTACAGCAACCAAGAACGTACGACACTTCATTGATACAACTCCACGATCTTTTTCGGCTGAGTTTTTCTTAAGTGTGCTACGCATTATTAATGTCAGAAAAAAAATAATAACTTAATCAATGAGTTGAGAGTGTTGTGTAGATCGGTTGTAAAAAATAAACCTAATTAGAGTACATAGGTTTATTCTAGCTGGAGTTTGTATTAGTAACCATTAAACTCAAAGCTAAATGCGGTTACAGTTGTTTTACTAGCAGGTACAATAGACTGCAAGTGACGAGAAACCTCCCCTAATGACATGCCTGGTTGAAATCGCTGCATTAATTGTTGAAAAACATTATTGGGGCTATTATAAGCGCTATTTATTTGGGTCACATTTTGTAAATAGCTAACTGTTGGCTGGTTTTGCGCAAGTTGTTTAAAACGCTGAGTAAATAGTTCATCGTTATTGAGTTTAGCTGCAATAGCATTAGCCATATCAGGGGTTAAATAAGAGTCCACTTTAATCTCATTAACATCATTTAATGAAACCTTCAGATAAGTTGACTCCATCAATCCCATCTCTTTCAAAGTATGCTGTAGCTGGGCTTTTAGTGAGTCAATGGTTTGGCGAAGCTCAGTTTGGTAGCTGGCTAACTTGAAGTCTCTGTGTAGTTTCAGGCTGGGAGAGTTAATCTGCCCTGAGAGATGAATAGACTCAGTGCTTGCAGCCTTGTTATTCCCCTCACCTTGCTGATGGTCTGTTTGAGAATTAACCTTTGCCTGCTTGCTCCCTTCCTGTCTGGCATGGTCGATTATGGGGTGAGTACTAGTTGTTACGTTCATAGTTAGCCGGTAATTGTTTGCCGTTTATTGATAGTTATTAGCTAGCCAGCAATAAGTGTACCGATTTAATTTTAAGTGGTAATGCTGTAATGATGTTCTAAGCTAATGAGCTTATAGAACCTTAAAGATACCGGTTAAAAATAAAAGCTCATTCAATAAAAGGATATTGCGCTCATGTTAAGGATAATATTAATAATATTTATCACTTTATTTTCTATTACCAGCTTTGCTGAGCCCCCTAAGGAATACCAATGGACACAGGGACGTTATGAGCAAGAGATGGGGTTGGCAGCATTTAATGTTTGTTATTTAACAGGTATTAAGGGCGTTTTTGAAAGCAGAAATGAAATTGTTAGAGTTTATCAAAATAACGGTAAATATTATTTAGGCGGTGCTTCACGCCAGCAAGGAGTAGGGGGATGGGCGATGTGTGTGGGTTCATTTTATGGTAGCTCCTCATTTACAGCTTTTAACTGGTTAAGTAGCCAAGGCGGTGGCACGCAAATGGTGCCAAGTAATACCCATCGTTGTTTTTTAAGTGGTTTAGCTGGAGCATTTAATAGCAGCCAGGATCAGGTGAGTATTAATCGAATGAGTAACTCATGGGTTTTAGGTGGTAATACAACCAGTCAAGAGCTGGAAGCTTGGGCGGGTTGCGTTAAAAACCCGTTATCTATTTTTTGGACACAAACTTTTACCTGGCATCATGGTAGCCCAGAAGTAGTTATGACCAATGCCAATGATTCCATGTGTTTTTTGCATAGTGTTAAAGGGAAATTTGATGCATTTTATGATTGGGTAAGAATCGCTATAAAAAATGGTAAGTTTGTTTTATCGGGCTCATTTTTCAGACCAGGTGTTTCTGCGACGGCAGTTTGTACGCCTAGGTTGTTGTAAAAAGTGAGAGTGAAATGTTCAAATATACCAAAATGAGCATTAGTTCGAATATTTCACCAAACCATAGAAAAGTTCCATATAGCTTACTAGAATCAGTGGTATTGCTAAAAGTGGCTAATAAGCGGCTTTTTTGAGTCTGTAATGTATGTATGTCTTCTATTGTTGTGATTTGGCAACAGTCTTTTGCTATCGTTTATTCCCTTGCTTTTTATTATTTTTTTAAACTGAATAATTTATCTCAAAGCCCGTAATGATGTAATCATTATTGAAATATATTAAAACAAGCTGCGTTCTTTAAGAAGTAACCACTCCTAAGGTTAATAATTGAAAGTTTTATATTAAAAGGTGCTGTTATGTTTTCTGGTAAAAAGCTTACACTGGGTTTATCTATCGTTTTATCGTCTACCCTTGCTAATGGAGCCTCTCTACATAATTCCAAAATTGAACATCAGCCTAAAGATGGGGTTGTGACTGTGTTTGGGCCTGGTGGGCCACATACAGCCTTAATTAGAGCAGGTAATGCTTTCCAAGCTAAAACGGGGAATAAAGTTGAAGTTGTTTTTGGTCCAGAATATAAATGGACAGAGAGAGCCCAAAAGTCGGCAGATATTATTTTTGGCTCCTCTGAGCAATCAATGACAGCTTTTACTGAAAATTATAAGTTTTTTGATGAAAAAAATGTTGAACCTATTTATATTCGTCCTGCGGTGATTATTGTAAAAAAAGGTAACCCTAAGAAAATTAGTGGTTTTCAAGACCTACTTAAACCAGGTGTGAAAGTAGTAGTAACAGAGGGTAAGGGGGTTTATAACACATCTGGTACGGGTGTGTGGGAGGATGTTGCAGGTCGCTTAGGTAAGCTAGATGATGTGAAAAAGCTGAGAAGTAATATTATCTCATATGAAAAGGGTAGTGGAGCTAGTTTTAGAGCTTTTAAAGAGAAACAGGCAGATGCATGGATTACCTGGGCTCATTGGGCTTTAAATCATACAGATAAAACAGATTATGTAGAAATTGAGCCAGAACGAAGAATATACCGTGATATGAATATTGCCATATCAACTAAAGCTGATAAAGAAGCAACAGAATTTGCTGAGTTTTTAAAATCGAAAGAGGCGCTGAAAATATTTAAGTCGGAAGGCTGGATTAAGTAAACAAACGAGTTTATAGAACGAAAAAAAAGCCACCTCTTATCAAGGTGGCTTTTGGATTTCTACAGAATATAACGACTTAAATCTTCATCCTGCGCTAAGTTGCCTAGATGTTTATCAACATAGCTGGCATCTATTTTCAGTGGCTTGCCATTTTGCTCGGTACCCAAGTCGGCAGCACTAAATGAAATTTCTTCTAATAGGCGTTCGACAACGGTATGTAAACGACGTGCGCCGATATTTTCGGTACTTTCATTTACTTGCCAAGCGACTTCAGCCACACGGGTGATGCCATCTTCAGTAAATTCTATAGTTAAACCTTCAGTATTAATTAATGCTTGATACTGCTCAGTTAAAGAAGCATCTGGCTCAGTAAGAATACGTTTAAAGTCTTCTACAGATAGCGCATTTAATTCTACACGAATTGGCAGGCGGCCCTGTAATTCTGGAATTAAATCAGATGGTTTAGATAAGTGGAATGCACCAGAGGCAATGAATAAAATATGGTCAGTTTTTATCATGCCAAACTTAGTGTTTACCGTGCAGCCTTCGATTAAAGGAAGTAAATCGCGTTGGACACCTTCACGGGAAACATCGGCATTGCTGCTGCCAGAAGAGCGTTTAGCTACTTTGTCTATTTCATCGATAAAGACAATCCCATTTTGTTCAACAGCATTGAGTGCTCTTGCTTTTAATTCGTCTTCATTGACCAGCTTAGCCGCTTCTTCATCTTGGACCTGTTTGAAAGCATCCTTTATTTTCATTTTGCGGGTTTTCTTTCGGCTGCCAGACATATTTGAGAACATGTTTTGCAGCTGGCTGGTCATTTCTTCCATGCCAGGAGGTGCCATAATTTCAACACCGATAGGGCTGTCTTTAACCTCAATGTCAATTTCCCGCTCATCTAACTCACCTTCACGCAGTTTTTTGCGGAATACCTGGCGAGTAGCCGAGTTATCTTTTTCTTCTGTATTTTCTTCAAAGCCTCGTGCAGGAGGGAGTAATGCGTCTAGAATACGTTCTTCGGCAGAATCTAAGGCGCGATGTTTAACCTTTTCTACTTCTTCTTCACGCATCATTTTGATCGCTGCATCAGCTAAGTCACGCACAATGGACTCAACATCGCGGCCTACATAACCAACTTCAGTAAACTTGGTGGCTTCTACTTTTATAAAAGGCGCCTTGGCAAGCTTGGCTAAGCGGCGAGCAATCTCAGTTTTACCAACACCGGTAGGGCCGATCATTAAGATATTTTTAGGGGTGATTTCGTTGCGAAGTTCTTCGTCCAATTGCATCCGGCGCCAGCGGTTCCGTAAAGCAATCGCTACGGCACGCTTGGCTTCATTTTGGCCGATAATATGCTTGTCTAATTCATGGACGATTTCACGAGGGGTCATGTTGGACATAGTAAACCTGTTTGCTACTGATCAGTGATTATTCGCAGTCTAGTTCTTCAATCGTGCGGTTATGGTTGGTGTAAATACAAATATCTGCTGCTATTTCCAACCCTTTCTCTACGATATCGCGTGCGCTTAGTTCGGTATTTTCCAGTAGTGCTCTTGCTGCAGACTGAGCAAATGGGCCACCAGAGCCAATGGCAATCAAGCTGTCTTCCGGCTCAATCACATCGCCATTACCGGTAATAATCAATGAAGCTTTTTCATCAGCAACAGCTAGCAATGCTTCTAGTCTTCTAAGGGCTCTATCAGTCCGCCAGTCTTTGGCCAGCTCAACGGCTGATCTCACTAAATGGCCCTGGTGCTTCTCAAGCTGGGCTTCGAAGCGTTCAAATAAGGTAAATGCATCAGCAGTACCACCAGCAAAGCCGGCAATGACTTTGCCATTGAATAGACGGCGAACTTTTCGAGCATTACCCTTCATAACGGTATTGCCTAAAGAAACCTGACCATCACCACCAATAACTACTTTACCTTGACGACGAACAGATAAAATCGTCGTACCACGATATTGTTCCAAACTTGATTCCTCTCTTTGATGAGGGTTGCCTGCTCTTTGGCTCGTAATAAAGCAGTCGCTAAAACAACTTCTTACAGTTTAGTTAACAAGAGCATATGCACCACTATTTTAGAGGTATATGGGGGGGAGCTGGCGGAATTCAAGCAGTGGCTATCATCTGATCCGCACAGCCAATGAATCTATTTTGTTGCTGGCTAGTAAGGTTTTGGCTTTACCAAGCTTATCTTTAGTTTTAAATGGGCCAACTTGTACCCGAAACCAGGTTTCGCCATTTTTAATATTAACTTTTTGGGTTTGGGCGGATAATCCCATTAATATTAGCTGTGCTCTGCGCCGATCAGCATCTGTTTTATTTCGGAATGACCCCGCTTGTAAAACATAGCTTTCATTAGCTGGCGGCTTAGATTGTACAGGCTTTTCTGGCTTATTGTTTTCCTGACTAACCGTAGGTTTTGGTGTGGGCTTTGGTTTTACTGGTGTGGGGTCAGAAACAATCGTCTCATTTTCAGTTAAAATAGTATAAAAATCAAACACTGCTTTTGTCGGCTGTTGTGAGTTAGCCGATTTCTCTTGTGTAGGCTGGCGTGGCTGATTGTTATTAGCCACGGCTTGCTTTAAATCAATAGCATTAGGTGCCAGTTTAAACAGCAGCGCAATGAATAACCCAACCACTACACCCGTAAATAACCACATCCAAGGTGGCATGGCTGGTTTTCTGGCAGCAGGTTTTTTTTTGCTTGCCCCACGTTTAGGTGGGCTGTTTTTTGTTTTGCGATTAGCTTGAGCCATAAGTGACAGGTAAGGTGTTTTAATACTCTCTAGTCTAGGTACTCTCTAGTGTAACATTCATAATAGTAACTGACACAAACTTAACAGGCTTTGTTTTCAGCTATCCTGCATCTTGAGTATATTGACCAGCAAAAAATATAAAACTAACACGCGTGTATTTTTTGGTGCTCATGGAACATGGCAGTTTTTCAAAGATTATGAGGTTTTGAATGCCTGATAAGTAACTCCGGGTGACTTCATGTTGAGTTAGAAAAAGTATTTAGGTACCATTTTTCCATGAATAAACTATCACCCTCATTATCTCAATGTTTGCAGACAGCTGTCATAGCCTGGCAGGCCCCGTTTGTACAGCGACGACGATAATCACTCCTACACTATGCAACTCCAGGCACTCGCTTGCTGTCCTTAGTTGTTAACCAGACATGCTAGAATGCCTTTAGCCAAACCGTATTGTTGACCTTAGCCCCAGTGTTAGTAAGGAATTGTAATGAATATTCGCCAGTATCTTGAAGCGAAAGTGAGAGAAGCGCTCGTAGCGGCAGGAGCACCTACAGGATCACCTGGAGTGGTAAGGCCGAGTTCCCGAGCGAACTTTGGTGACTATCAAGCAAACGGGGTTATGCCTGTTGCTAAAAAGCTGGGTATGAATCCTCGTGAGTTCGCAGAGCTGGTACTAGCCAAGCTTGATTTAGATGAAGTGGTTGATAAGCTGGAAATTGCTGGCCCTGGCTTTATCAATATGTTCCTTAAGCCCGAGTGGATGGCTGATCAGCTCATTACAGCTCAGCAGGATGAACGAGCCAACATTCAACCAGTGAGCAAACCACAAACAATTGTTGTTGACTTATCTGCACCTAACCTGGCGAAAGAAATGCACGTAGGCCATTTACGTAGCACCATTATTGGGGATGCTGTGGCCAGAACCTTGGAGTTTCTCGGCCATAAAGTGATTCGGCAAAACCATGTGGGTGATTGGGGTACTCAGTTTGGAATGCTGATCGCGTACATGGAAAAGCTGACTTCAGAAAACCCAGATGCGTTGTCTATGGAGCTTTCTGATCTGGAAAACTTTTACCGTGAAGCGAAAAAACTGTTTGACGAAAGTCCTGAGTTTGCTGATCAATCCCGTGAGTATGTAGTTAAACTGCAAGCAGGTGATGAGCACTGCAAAAACTTATGGCAGCGCTTTATTGATATTTCACTTTCCCATAGTGAAGAAGTGTATGAGCGGTTGAATGTGTCATTAACACGTAATGATGTAATGGCAGAAAGTGCTTATAACGATGACCTGCCTAATATTGTTAATATCTTGTCTGATAAAGGTTTGTTGAAAGAGGATCAAGGCGCCAAAGTCGTATTTCTGGATCAATTTAAAACCAAAGATGGTGACCCGATGGGGGTGATTATCCAGAAAAAAGATGGAGGCTATCTTTATGCTACCACTGACTTAGCTGCGACTCGCCACAGAAGTCGTACACTTCATGCGGATCGGGTACTGTATTATGTTGATGCCCGCCAATCACAGCACTTTCAGCAGGTTTTTACCATTAGCCGGTTAGCCGGTTTTGTGAACGAAAATTGCTCTTTTGAGCATCATCCATTTGGCATGATGCTAGGTGAAGATGGCCGTCCATTCAAAACCAGAGAAGGTGGGGTGGTTAAGTTAGCTGAGTTACTTGATGAGGCTGAAGAACGTGCTGCTGTAGTGCTGGCAGATAAAGGCACTAATCTGGATGAAGAGCAAAAAGTTAAGGTGATTCGTGCTGTAGCAATGGGTGCTGTTAAATATGCAGACCTATCAAAAAACCGCACCAGCGATTATGTGTTTAGCTGGGATAATATGCTGGCCCTTGATGGCAATACTGCACCTTATTTGTTGTACGCTTACACGCGTATTCAAAGTATTTTCCGGAAAGCGAATGCTGATCCTCAAACATTGGAAGGCAGTATCCAGGTAGTAGAGCCAACGGAGCGGCAACTGGCTATTCAGTTATTACGTCTCCATGAAACCATTGAGACAGTTGCTTTAGATGGTACACCTCACTTGTTATGCAGTTACCTTTATGAATTATCTGGTGCATTTATGAGCTTTTATGAAAAATGCCCAGTAAATAAAGAAGGTGTTCCAGAAGAGATTAAAAATAGTCGACTATTGTTGTGTGCTTTGGTGGCTAAAACACTGAAAATTGGTTTGGATGTACTTGGAATTGAAACAGTAGACCAAATGTAGTTGGGGAGTAAGGGCTAGATAAACGATACAGAACACGCAGCAAGCCCATCCCTGGAGGCTCTAATCGGCATCCATGCCTCATAAGGTTCTGAATCGTTTATCTAACCCTAACAGTGATTAGTCGTTACTTGAAAATTGTTGTTTAGTAGAAAAAATAAGTATCAAAATCTAATGGATCTAAGGGTGAAGATAGCAATGCATAAAAGGCCCTTCACTGTGGATATAGATCTAGAGGGCAATACTAAAGATGGTAGATGTGGGGTAATAGGTATTCTGTAGCGGCGACAGGGATGTCGCTTCAAGAGCGGAGGAAGAATAGCCTGTTATTCCATATCATACATTGAGTTTATTATCTGTTATCGTCTCTCTTTAATATGGTGTTGGCAGCGAAGGATATTAGTCTGTAATTAAACTTCCATCGCTAATTAAATTAGAAATAATTGTACTGCTATTGCTGGTACCATAATGGGTGGTTAAATCGACATTATCGAGCACAATTTTCTGCGTGACTTGGCCATTACCAGTATGAGCTACATCTATTGTTGTATCGCCACCAGATGCACTAACAGTAAGGAATTGATCTAAAGTGCCTTGAGTTTCTCCTACTAATAAATCCTGTAAATGTAGTACATCGTTTTCAGCAATATTAAAATCCATAATGGTATCAGTGGTAGGTGAAGCAACTGTGCCTTGGTCATTTACATTCCAATCAAATGTGTCAGCACCTGTGCCGCCTGTCATGGTGTCAGTACCAGAGCCGCCAATAATTAAATCATCACTGCCACCACCAGAAAGGATATCGTTACCACCTAAGCCAGAAATATAGTCACCTGCGGCAGTGCCAGTTAAATTATCATTCCCTCCTGTTGGTTGGGCAACGGTATTTCCAGTGATTGAGTCAATTAAATAGCTGGAACCTAAAGGCCCGCCATCTTGTAATTTTGCTGTGAATTGTAATTGGTCAAAACCGCCGCCAATCGCGACATTAAAATTACCTTGGTGGCCGTTACTAGCTGTAAAATCCCCTTGTCCTACTAGCACTCCATCTTTATAAGCATCCCAATGACCTATTTCATCTTTACTAGCATGTAGTCTTGCATAGCTGACAGTGGCATCAGCCATATCCTGGTCAAAATCGATAGTTACAACTTCTGATTTATTCCAGGTGGTGTCATAGCCAATTTCTTCCACTTTAGTATTGCTTTCATTTCCAGATGTAGAGGCATCAACACCAAACCCTTGATTACTAAAAGTATCAAGAGAGCCAGCTTCAAGAACGCCAGTAGATGAATTTATTTTTTGTCCTGTTACCTGAAAACCTTGGTTTGTTGTCGTGTAATTATTTACATCAACTGTTATATTGCTGCTTTGCGAGGCTGGGTTAGTGCCTGTAATAGTATTTAAAATATCAATATCCATTTGTGCACTGTTACTACTCCAATTGTTACCATCACTGACTTGATAATTAAAAATTGCAGATTGGCTGCCAGAAATTCCAGAAGCAGGCTGGTAAGTTAATAAATTATTATTTATATCACTAAGTGAAATTTCATCATTTATTGATACGGTAGAACCGTTTAATAATAATTGCCCCGAAGCAGGTAAACTTGTAATTTTTACAGAGGCTAATGAACTCCCTGCATCAACATCGGTAAATTTAAAATTACCGGCTGAAAATGTATAAGTCGTATCTTCAATTGCCGTAACTGTATTATTCGCTGTGGTAGGAGCCTCATTTACATCGGTAATATTAATTGTAACCTGAGCTGTTGTTTGATTGCCGGCTAAATCAGTTGTTTTAACATTGTGCTGAACGCTATTAGCACCTGCTTCATAATTTAATAAATCTGCTGCTGCGCCAGCTGCGGTTAAGGTAATTGCACCAGTATTTGCGTCAATTTGAAAATATCCATCACTACTGGTTTGAGTATCATTGGAAAAACTATAACTTAATGTGGTTGCATCAGTACCATTGGCTGTACCAACAGCTGTACCTGAAGCACTATTTTCTGTAAGGCTAAATACTGCATTATTAAAGGTTGGATTTGTCGTATCAATTGTTACTGGTAAACCGCTGGATAAGGCACTGACATTGCCGGCGGCATCGGTGGCACGGGCGGTGATGGTGTAATTACCATCGGCCAGGGTCGTACCAGTGTGATCAACGCTCCAGTTCCCCGAACCATCCGCACTAGTGGTACCGATGGAGACGCCATCAATAAACACTTCCACGGAGCTATTTGCTTCAGCCGTGCCGCTAAAGACGAGGGTGTTATCTGAGGTAGTCTCACCACCACTGTTTATGCTACTCATAGCGGGTTTATTGGGGGGGGTGGCATCTACTTGAGCTGGGGGGGCTGCTTCTTCAGTGTTGTTAGTTATGGTGTTGCTATCACTTTCGCTGACTTGGCTGTCGCCATTAAAACGGATATCAGTAGAGTTATTATCAGGCGTTGGTGCCTGAGGAGGGGGAGTTTTAGCGTTGTTTGCATTAGCATCATCTGCTGGTGCTTGGTTATCAACAGTAAGGTTGTTTACTGTTAATGTGGGTGAGTTGTTGGCTATTAATCCAGTCAGGCTAGGGTTTGTTTGAGTCTCAGCTTGGTTTGGTGAGGGTTGAATAATGAGGCTGAAGGTTTCTAAGACAGGTGAAACTGTAGCATAACCACTAGTAAAACCAGCGCCAGAAATGGTTTCTGAATCATCTCGGTAAATCACAGGGCTTGCTATTTCTTCTGCTGTTCTTTCCTCGACATTAACTGATGGAGCAAAGTCTGTTATTGATAGCTTGTTAAGAAAAAAGCTTGAAAAGATTACTGGCTGATTAGCTTCTGCAAACTCAACTTTACTGTTTTCAGTTGTGACATTATGGGAATAGTCACGAGCTGATGAAGAGGTAGTGTTTTGATTAAGCTCAAACAGGTTGCCAAGTCTGAGATTTTCCCCTGTATGCTGAGAGGGCTTATCGATGACTTCTGGGTGGCCAAATTTTTCTTCAATATTACCCTTAGAATAAACTTGGCTGCTTCGCATTAGTTGGCTGCCCGCTAGCAGTAAAGCATTGGCGGTAGCCTCTTCTGAAAGACTTTTAGTAAAGTCGGTCGGCTGGTTTTGAGCGGCCATTGTTATTCCTTTGTAATGACCACACCTTGCTAGGCACTAAAATATCACTCTGGATATAGCCTCTAACATCGCAAGTGCTTCGTGGGTGTTATTATTTTTAACACTTATTGAGATTTATAAGCAGAGTGTATTTTGGTTGCTCGAATGATAGAAGCACTTAGTTAGACTATCTTGCGATAACATTATGAGGTAAAGGCGTGCAAGGGCAGCTTGGCTAACAAGATGCCCTTTTTACTATAATTGAAATATACAGCTAGCCATGTACAACAGTTTGTTCATGATTTTCTAAGAGGCTGTCCAGCAAAATATTATTGTAAGCTCCAAACTGTAGCTCATTACTATGAGATTGGTCATTACTCGCAGTTGAGGGTAGCTCAGTTTGTAGGTTAGTTGCTGGTATTAGCTGAGTAACACTGGCTGACTCATGATCAATTAACACGTCTTGTAAGTCGAGTGGCTCTGGTTGACTAAGACTGATAATCATAGCCTCGTATTCAGACTGAAGGTTTGATAATAGGCTGTATTCATGACTATTCGTTGCATTTGGCTCACTGGACGATGTTAGTAGACTGTCATCTTCAATCAAGAAGCTAGAGAAGTCATTCCAAGCTGTTACAATCTCAAAAGGCACCTCATAAGGCATTGCAGTGCTATTACCCGCTTTATCAAAGCTGGTTAATGTTAGAGTGTAACTACCATCTGCTAAGTTGATATGGGTGTTATCAAAGCGCCAGTCACCTAGTTCATTGGTAGTTGTTGTGCCAATGCTAATGTCATCTATATATAGCTCGACTATTGTGTCTGGTTCTGCTTTGCCACTAAAAATCAGCTTACCATCATCAATAAAACCATCAGATGCACCATTACCATTTGAACCTTGAATATCCCAAAGCTCGGGTTCTAGTTCTGGGTCAGAAGTATCAATCAAGATAGGGAAGTCTTTAGATTCAGGGCTTTTAATACCATGCTCATTAGTACTTTGTGCAGTAATAATGTAATTACCATCAGGTAAGACAGTATCAGTATGGTTAAATACCCATTCGCCTTTGCTGTTTGAAATGGTAAAGCCGACACTAATCCCATCAATAAATACTTCAATAACGCAGTTAGCGGCTGAATTACCAAAGAAATAAAGTGTGTTGTCTGAAGTTATGCCATCAGCATCACTAAAGCCTGTGTCCATTGAAATATGAGTAACTTCTGGAGTGATAACAGCGGGTAAATCTGGCTCAGGCTCTGCGGGTTCTGGCTGTGGTTTAGGCTTCTCAGCTGTAGGAAGCTCTGGATCAGGAGTTGGTGGTTCAGGCTCAGTTATTGGTGGTTCAGGTTGTGGCTTAGGTTTTTCAGCAACAGGAGGAGGTTCTGGACTAGGTTTTGGCTCAGGTATTTGTGTGGGGGCGATGATCACTACTGGAGTAACAAAGGTGGCTGGTGTAGTAAAGCTCGACTCAGGAGAGGCCAACTTTAGACCAACATCTTCAGTTTGTTCAGGTGTCTTGAATTCGTAAGAAAGAGAGGTTGTTTCAAAACCATTATTGGCAATAGTGTTGTTGCCATCACGAAATATTAAAGCCAGTTCTTTAGTGCCTTCAGATAAGGTTGTTTGCCGGATTGGATGATAACCAATGGCCTGGGTGGGGGGCAGTATTTGGCTAGGGTCAGCCCCAGCACTAATCAGTTGTTGGATGTTTAGATAAGAGACTGTACTGGTAGCAGGTAGTAGAGCTACAGAGTTAGGAGTAAAACTGTTGCTGTCAGCCTCTTCAAGCGTGCTGTCTGCAGCGGTTGTGCGGCTAGTATGGAATAGAGAAGAGCCTGTTCCAGAAGTGGTTAGTGTTTTGCCGTTTTGGGGTAGTGCCTGTAGGCTAGTGCCGTCACTATTTTGCTGAAGAATCTGAGCTGAGTAACGAGCAATGTTACTGGCAACTATATTTAGCATACCCATTGTTAAATCCTCCATGACTTTACTTAAAGCCGTCCTTATTCGGCTTGTACTGGGCGGGCTTATGTCTTGTCGTTATGTTTAACATTAGTGCTGTTTATATAGGTTGCCAGGTAAGTTAGTCTAAACTGTGAGCTGGTTTGCGTAAGGGGTAGCTTGTTTTGAATGTGAGTCACACTTTGGTGGCCTTATTTGCTTAAAGCCGTGCGTAACTACCCCATATCTTGAGGGTCAACATCTACTGACCAGCGCACTTGACGACTTAGCTTGTTGTTCTCTAGACACTGGATAAGCATATGAGTCAGCTGATGAAGCGGCTGGCGTTGACGGGCATGTAAAACCAGTTGATAACGAAACCGCCCCTGTCGTTTTTCCATTGGGGCAGGTAGTGGTCCAAGCACTTCAACACTGCTAAGCAAAGAGGCTGTTACTTCAGTTTGTTGAACCTCTTGGCAGGCTTCATTTAGTAAAGCTTCAGCTTTTTGCTGGTGGGGAGATTCGGCTCTTAGCAAAACCATATAGCCAAAAGGAGGCAGTGAAAGTCCTTGTCTTTCCTTGAGTAGCGACTGGGTCAGCTCGCCATAAAGTCCAGCTTGAAGCCGTTGTAGCATCTTGTGGTCTGGCTGGTGGGTTTGAATAATGACTTCACCTTCAGTTGCCGCTCTGCCAGCACGCCCTGCTACCTGAGTAAGCAGTTGTGCCAGTTTTTCTACACCACGGAAATCGGCACTGAATAGGCCGCTATCTGCATCAACTACTACGACCAAGCTGACTTTAGGAAAGTGGTGGCCCTTAGCGAGCATTTGGGTGCCCAGCAAAATGGCCGGCTTTTCTTGATGGATTTTTTCCAGTAGCTCCTGCATGGCGTTTTTACGCTGGGTGGTATCACGGTCAATTCGAACAAGCTCAGTTTCTGGAAACCACTGGCTAAGTGTTGCCTCGCAGCGCTCTGTTCCAGTACCGACTGGGTGAAGGCTATTTTGCTGGCATTGTGGGCAGAGCGTTGGAATGCTTTCCTCTATACCGCAGTGGTGGCAGCGTAACAAAGGTGGATAGCGGTGTAGGGTTAAGTGGGCATCGCAATGGCTACAGTCTGATAGCCAGCCACACTCGTGACAAATAAGGGTGGGAGCGAAACCGCGTCGGTTGATGAAAACTAATACCTGGTTGCCTTTGGTTAAGTGGCTGGCAATCAACGGTTGTAGGTCTAGGGCCAGCCCATCAGACAGTGGTTTGCCTTTCAGGTCCAGCATATTGATGGCAGGTGGTTTGGCATCTCCAGCACGATCAGGTAGCTCCAGCTTTTGATAGCGCCCCATTGCAGCATTATAGAGTGACTCTAATGCTGGGGTGGCAGAGCCCAGTACTATAGGTGTTTGTAATTGGTTTGCTCGATAAACTGCCACATCACGGGCAGAGTAGCGTAGGTTATCTTGTTGCTTGAATGAGCCGTCGTGCTCTTCATCAATGATAATGACACCAGGCTTAGCTAGTGGTGTAAAAATAGCGGAACGAGTACCTATGACGATACCAGCTTGCCCTGAAGCCGCTGCTTGCCAGGCTTGCCAACGCTCTAAATCCGTTAAATTAGAGTGCAGGGTGGCAATAGGAACGCTGAACCTGGCTTGAAACCGTTGTAAAGTTTGCGGGGTTAAACCTATTTCAGGAATGAGCACCAAAGCTTGTCGCTTTTGTTTTAAGCAAGCTTCAATGATTTGTAAATAAACCTCTGTTTTTCCGCTGCCAGTCACTCCTTGTAACAAGAAACAGCAGAACTGCCCTAACAGCTGGCTCACTTTAGTTACCGCTTGTTGCTGCGCTGGATTAAGAGAGAGAGCAGGTTGTCGTAGTAGACTGTTTGGCCATGGTTTGGCAGTCGCTGGCTCGCGAGCTTCGACTGCTATAATTAGCTGTTTTTGTCTAAGGCCTTGGATTATGTGACTAGCGATGCCAAGCCCTTTTAGCCCGGCTAGTGTCAGGCCCGATGGATGCTCTAATAAGGCTTTGTAGGCTGCCAATTGTTTAGGCGCGCGGGACAGCGCAATGGTCTGATCTTGGTCAGCTGCAGCGGCGCTATATTTTGTAGCAGTGCCGTAGCCAGCGGTTTTCCCTTGCCTTAGCACGGCGGGAAGGGCAACTTGTAGGGTTTCTCCTAAGCTGTGGTGGTAATACTTTGCAGTCCACTGGCACAACTTGAGTAGCTCTGGTGGTATCAATGGTTGCTCATCAATTAACTCTAATACTGGCTTGAGTTTGTTGGCTGGCCAGTCTGACTGATGGGTGGTACTGATGAGTACGCCAATTAGCTGCCGGTTACCAAAACTGACTTTTACCCGAATCCCAGGCTGTAGTGGTTGGCCGTTCCAGCGATGAGGGGTGTGATAGTCAAATAAGCGCCGAAAAGGAACGGGCAAAGCAACTTGTAAATATGTGGTTGGGGCCTGAGAGTCGGGTTGGCTCATTGAGTAGATGGCTTAAGGCTGGAAAGTAAATATCTTTACATCGAAAAGTGATTCTTGATAGGCGTATCTTGACAGAAGTTGCTACGTGAGCCAATGCTTGGATACCGTTGCTTAAAAGTTAGATATGCCCTTTAAGTGCATTGCTTGCTTATTTAGTGCACTCTGGTAAGATGCGCGGTCTGATTTAAAAGGCCTATACGGCAGAATTTTCGTGCGGTGCTTGACGGTCAGTCAAATAATCAATGGCAGCTGATCAAGTAGCGGTACAATCCCTTGAGGAATAGTCCATGAAAGCTGATATTCATCCAACTTATGAAGAAATTACTGCAACTTGCAGCTGTGGTAATGAAATCAAAACTCGCTCTACTCTTTGTAAAGATATTCACCTAGACGTTTGCTCTGCATGCCACCCTTTCTATACTGGTAAGCAGAAAGTGTTAGACTCTGGTGGTCGTATTGAGCGTTTCAATAAGCGTTTCTCTGTGCGTGGTCTTAAAAAATAAAACTGTGCACTTCAGCTTAAAAAAGGCGCTACTGGTTAGCGCCTTTTTTATTGCCCAATTTTTTTACTCCTCCTATGGATGGACAAAGGGTAACTGCTTTCTTTCAGGTCCTTGGCAATCGGCAACATTGGCTAAAGTGCTAGATGGTGACACGCTGCTACTGAAATCGGGCGATAAAGTCAGGCTGATTGGTGTGAATACACCAGAACAAGCTACCGAAATACATCAAGCTGAGCCGTTTGCCATGCAGGCAACTCAAGCGACAAAAACTTTTTTTAATAATCAGCCTATGATTAAGCTGAAACTTGGTAAAGAGCCTAAAGATCACTATGGGCGAATCCTAGCTTATGTGGCTCGATCTGATGGAATGCTGCTTAGTGAATATCTGGTTGCTCATGGGCTGGCATTTTATCTGGCGATTCCTCCTAACCTTGATTTACTCGTTTGTTTGATGGCAACAGAGCAGCAAGCCAGACGCCAGCAAACAGGCTTATGGAAGCGCTACCGACCTACTACAGCTCAAACTATTAAGCAGGCGGGGTTTAGCTTGGTTACTGGTAAGGTGGAAAAAATCAGTCAGGCTGCTAATGGTGTATGGATTGATTTGGCTGGGAAGCTAGCACTGTTTATTCCTAAAAATAATCTGAAGTACTTCAGTAGAAGTGCATTTGATCAGATTAATGGTCGACTGGTAGAAGTGAGAGGTTGGTTAATTGATCGTCGTGCTGGTGGGCGTAAACTAAAAAAGGGAAGAAAACGTTGGATGATGAAAATTTCTCACCCTGCATCGATCATATTTAAATAAAGGGTACCTCTAATAAACACTGTGGTAGGGATCTCTGTCATGTCTCGATTGTTGGCGATTGCTTTTGTTTTATTGGCATCCTTGATGACTGGTTGTGCGGTTAATCCTGCAACGGGTAGTCGTGACTTTGTGTTGATGTCGGAAAGTGAAGAAGTTTCTACAGGGCGTCGTCATGCAAACCAAATTAGCAAGCAACTACCAATTTATTCTGATAAAAAGTTACAAGCCTATGTGCAAAGGGTTGGTCAGCGAATAGTGGCAAGAAGTCACCGACCAAATTTAGCCTACCAATTTACAGTTATCGACACGCCAGACATCAACGCATTTGCCTTACCAGGTGGATATATATACATCCATCGTGGGCTGATGGCTTATCTGAACTCTGAAGCTGATCTAGCTGCTGTACTTGCCCATGAAGTAGGGCATGTAACTGCCAGGCACAGTGTTCGTCAGCACAGTGCAAGCATGGCTACTGGCATTCTTGGGCAGGTTGTGGCTGTTTACACGGGTGTAAGAGTGGCTGGTGATCTCACTAGCTTGTTAGGTACCGCAGTGGTGAGAGGCTATGGTCGAGAGCATGAATTGGAAGCTGATCGGCTAGGGGCGCAATATCTGGCTAGCGCAAACTATAATCCTCAGGCAATGATTAATGTGATTGGAGTATTAAAAGATCAGTCTACATTTTCTGCCAGTAAAGCACGGGCCGAAGGTCGTGAACCTGTTTCATATCATGGTGTTTTCTCAACTCATCCCAGGCATGATGAACGTTTACAGCAGGTGATTAATAGTGCACCACAAGTGTCTGGCGATAGTGGTCGTGATCGTTACTTGCGAGCAATTAATGGTATGGCATTTGGTGATAGTACACAGGCAGGTGTTAGGGTAGGGCGAGACTTTTTGCATAAGCCAATGGATTTGAAAATTACCTTTCCCAAAGGCTGGAAGATTCAAAACAACCCAGATAGTGTTGTGGCTATATCACCTAATGAGCAGGCCATACTGGCCATGAAATTACTCCCAATCAAAAATCAAATGCAACCAGTGGAGTATGTGCGCGACCTTATTGGCAGTGACCAGATGCTGGGAGGGCACGACATTCAAAAAACACGAATAAGGGGCTACTCTGCAATTGCTAGGTCAGGCTTTCAAGGGCAGTTAAAACGCGTAGCGATTATTTATTACAAAGGCAAAGTATTTTTACTAGTAGGGGCGACTAAGCAAAGCCGCTATTTTTCAACCTATGATCCACATATGCTGGAAACTATACATAGTTTTCAGGTTCTTCCGAGAAAGGATTATAAAAAAGCAGAGGGTTTAAGGATCAGGCTAACTCGCGCCCGGCGTGGTGAAACCATTGCAAGGTTAGCTAAACGTAGTGCATTAAAAGAGTATGCTGTTGAGCAGCTCAGACTGCTAAATCATTACTATCCTAGTGGTGAGCCAAAAGCAGGTGAGTGGCTGAAAATAGTGCAGTAGTTTTGCAGCAGCCTAATTGCGGAAGTTACCAGCTTGTTAGGCCCCCCCCTTTTTTATATGCTTCTTCTCACAAAATAAACAACCGGAATCATCGCCATGTCTGAGGATATGAAAAAAGCCGCTCTCGATTACCATGCCTACCCTAAACCAGGAAAAATCAGCGTTGAATTAACCACCGCAGCAGAAACTTCTCGTGACCTTTCCTTGGCTTACAGCCCAGGTGTAGCTGAACCTGTGCGTGAAATTGCCAAAGACCCAGAAAATGCCTACAAATATACAGCAAAAGGTAACCTTGTTGCTGTCATTAGTAATGGCTCAGCAATTTTGGGTTTGGGTAATTTAGGTGCATTGGCCAGTAAGCCTGTAATGGAAGGCAAGAGCCTTTTATTTAAAAAATTTGCGGGTGTTAACTCAATTGATATCGAGGTGGATTCTGAAAGTCCTCAGGCATTTATCGATACAGTTAAACGAATTGCCGACACCTTTGGTGGAATTAACTTAGAAGACATCAAAGCACCTGAATGTTTCGAAATTGAAAAAGCACTTATTGAAACCTGTAATGTGCCAATTTTCCATGACGACCAACATGGTACTGCTATCGTGACAGCAGCGGGTATGCTGAATGCCTTGGAAATTGCTGGTAAAACCATTGAAGAAGCAAAAATGGTTTGTCTAGGAGCTGGCGCTGCTGCAATTGCATGCTCTAAATTATTAATCAGCTGTGGCATGAAGCCAGAAAATATCCTGATGCTGGATCGTAAGGGTGTTATCCACAGCAACCGTGATGATTTAAATCAGTATAAAGCTGCTTTTGCTAATGATACTGATAAGCGAACTTTAGATGATGCCATTGAAGGTGCGGATGTATTTCTTGGCTTATCTGGTCCTGACCTACTAAAACCAGAGCAGTTGGCTAAAATGGCTGATAGCCCGGTTGTATTTGCATGTTCTAACCCTGACCCAGAAATTAAGCCAGAATTAGCTAAGCAAACTCGCTCTGATGTCATTATGGCAACGGGTCGTTCTGATTATCCTAACCAAGTAAATAACGTACTTGGCTTCCCATTTATCTTCCGTGGTGCACTAGATGTGCGCGCTACGGTGATTAATGAAGAGATGAAAGTAGCTGCAGTTCATGCCATTAAAGATTTAGCTAAGCAACCTATACCAGAGGAAGTGATCAAGGCTTATGGTGGTGAGCAAATGACTTATGGCCGTGAGTATATTATTCCTAAACCAATGGACTCTCGATTGTTGGGTGAAGTGGCTGGTGCAGTAGCAAAGGCAGCAGTAGATTCTGGTGTTGCCAAAACACCTTACCCTGAGCATTACCCATTAAAAAGCATTGCTGACATTAAATAATTTGTAGTGTAGCTATTGCTCATAATAAAAAAGCCTCCAGATTGGAGGCTTTTTTATGTGTAACATTTTCTCTTCTTACATATTTTGGGTATCTCTAAAAATAGTAATTTTTTTAGGAGAGCAAGGCAGCACCGCATGGAAGGCCGCAGTGTATTAAGAAATACATGAGGACCTGAGTACGGAGCTAACGCAGCTATCATGTAAAAAGTGCATTTTTAGAGGTGCCCTTAAAAGATATCTTCGGTTTTCAGTGCTCCTTCATCATCCAGCCCAGGCAGCTCACTGGATGGGTCGTACTTAGGCGCAAGCTCCGTTCTGAAAATCTCGAAAATCGTATCATGGGCGCTGGCTTGGGTGGGTTTGCCTGTATTTGCATTAATTTTGACTTTGACTAGTCCATCAGGCTGTTTCAAAGGGTGCTCAGGCTTACCTGCTAGTGCTAGCCCCATGTATTTGATCCAGATGGGTAATGCGGCTGTACCTCCAAACTCGCGGCGACCTAAAGTAGAGGGCTGGTCATAACCCACCCAAACGGTTGTGGTCAGGTCACTGTTAAAGCCAGAAAACCAGGCGTCAACCTGATCGTTGGTAGTGCCTGTTTTACCTGCAATATCAGAACGCTTCAGTACTAACGCGCGACGCCCCGTGCCCCGTTTAATTACATCTTGCAGCATGGTGTAGAGAATGTAATTGGCTCGTTCATCCATGATACGAGGAGCAGGTTTAAATGCTTCACCTTCCTCAACTGAGCCTGCTAAATAAGGCTGGGCCTGATAAACGGTTTGGCCTAGGTGCTCAATGTGGTCAATAAAGTAAGGTTCAACTCGGTAACCACCATTGGCTAAGCTGGCGTAACCTTTAGCTAGGTCAATTGGAGTCATTGCGCCACTACCTAATGACAGAGAAAGGTCTCGAGGGAGAGCTTCTGGGTCAAAACCAAACTTATCAACATAAGAAAGCATTTTATTAATACCCAATGCTTGTAGTAGTCGAATTGAGACCAGGTTACGAGATTGGTAAAGGGCTTTACGCAAACGAGTTGGACCAAGAAACTTGCCACTGGAATTTTTGGGGCGCCAGGCTTTATTGGTGCTTGTGTTGTTGTAGATAATTGGCGCATCGTTAACAGTGCTTGCTGCTGTGTAGCCATTTTCCAAAGCTGCACTATACAGGAATGGTTTAAAGTTAGAGCCTGGTTGCCGAGAGGCTTGAGTAGCACGGTTAAATTTGCTGAGATTAAAATCGAATCCACCAACTATGGCTGTTACTGCTGCATCTGTTGGTCGTAGTGAAACCAGTGCCCCTTGAACTTTGGGAATTTGAGCTAAATAGAGGGTTTCATCAACCTGAATAGTTCGTATTAAATCACCCACAGCAAGAATATCAGCTGCTTTTTGGGGGGCTGGACCTAAGCTGTTGACCGTTTTATGAAGGCGTGCCCACTTTATCCCATCCCAGTTTAAGGTTTGCTCTCCTTTTTCAGTGAGAACGGTGGCTGTTTTTTTATCAAGACTAGTGACAATGGCAGGTACCAGGCGACCAATAGTAGACACCTTCTTGAGTGCTTGTTGCCACTTTTTCAGGTCAAAGCCAGCCTCAGGAGGCATTTGTTTTTCTGGACCACGATAACCATGGCGCCATTCGTACTCAACAAGACCATCCTGTAGCGATTGGGTTGCCATTTCTTGGTTACTGCTGTTAATAGTCGTATACACTGAGTAACCATCTGTGTAAGCGTTGGGGCCATAACGGTCGACCATAGCCTTTCTAACCATTTCAGCAAGGTAAGGTGAATTAAGCTCAATAGTCAGGCCATGGTATTTGGCAATGACAGATGTTTCTTTTGCTTGGTTGTACTGCTGCTCATCAATAAAGCCCAACTCATTCATACGGTGTAATATCCAGTTGCGCCTTTCTAAGGCTCGGTCTGGATTAACAATGGGGTTATATTTAGAGGGAGCTTTAGGCAGCCCTGCAATCATTGCTATTTCTGCTAGGTTTAGTTCATCTAGGCTTTTTCCATAATAGACCTGCGCTGCTGCTGCTACACCATAGGCACGGTTACCTAAATAAATTTTATTTAGGTAAAGCTCCAAAATTTCTTCTTTAGGTAGCTCTCGCTCAATTTGCAGTGCTAATAAAATCTCATTGAACTTTCGGGAAAAGACTCGCTCGCGGCTAAGGAAGAAGTTTCTTGCCACTTGCATGGTGATCGTGCTTCCTCCCGTCCTGATAGAGCCGCTTTGCAATAGCTGAACTGCAGCCCTAGCGAGCCCCTTGGGGTCGACTCCATGATGTGAATAAAAGCGATTATCTTCTGCTGCAACAAAAGCTTTAATCATAAGTTCTGGCAGCTCGCTATACTTGATAGGGGTTCGACGCTTTTCACCAAACTCAGCAATGAGTTTCTGGTCAGCAGAATAAACTCGCAGAGGTGTTTGTAATTTAACCTCTCGTAAAGCTTCCACATCCGGCAGACCAGGGCTAAGGTATAAGAAAGCGCTCGCTAAAATGAGGAATGTGCCACATATTGAAAGAAAAGTAGCCCATAGTAAAAATCTGATAAATGTCACAACTTTCCTCTAGATCCTACGAAATTGAATGGCTATGCGTAAACATGGGTGATTGTGCCGCGATTTACTGATCATTATAAGGACTTTTTTAGCATTTCACAGAATTGCGGAATCACTGCTACTGTTATTTAATGTAGAAAAGTAACTTTCATTTGTAAGTACCCGGTGCTGATAGGAAATTGGCTGTGATTGGAATGCTAAAAAAGAAAACTCCAACAGTCCTTGGTATCGACATAAGTTCAACCTCGGTCAAGCTAATTCAGTTGAGCAGGTCTGGCAGCCGATACAAAGTAGAAGCGTATGCAGTGGAGCCACTGCCCGATAATGCTGTCGTTGAGAAAAATATCAATGAAATCGAGACGGTAGGGGATGTCATTGCTAAAGCGTTTAAAAAATCTCGAAGCGGCTGCAAAGATGTTGCAGTGGCTGTTGCTGGCTCGGCAGTTATCACCAAAGTGATTGAGATGGATGGTAACCTCAGTGAAGACGAGATGGAAACCCAAATAACGGTAGAGGCTGATCAGTACATCCCATACCCGTTGGATGAGGTGTCTATCGACTTTGAGGTTGTTGGCCCTGCTGAGCGTAACCCTGAAATGGTTGAGGTGCTGTTAGCTGCCTGTCGAAAAGAAAATGTCGATATGCGTGAAGCAGTGCTTTCTCATGCAGGACTAGCGGCTAAAGTAGTTGATGTGGAAGCCTATGCCATGGAGCGCGCCTTTGAACTGCTTGAGTCGCAACTGAAAGAGGTGGATGAGCCAACAGCCGCTGTTGTTGATATTGGCGCTACCATGACCACTTTAAGTGTGCTGAATAATGGTAAAACTATCTATACTCGGGAGCAGCTATTTGGTGGCAAACAGCTAACAGAAGAAATTCAGCGCCGTTATGGGTTGTCATTTCAAGATGCTGGGCTATCGAAAAAGCAGGGTGGTTTACCTGATGATTATGAGCCTGAAGTGCTGAAACCTTTTATGGATGCTGTGGTGCAACAGGTATCTCGATCGCTTCAGTTCTTCTTTTCTTCCAGCCAGTTTAATGATGTGGACTATATTATTTTGGCAGGGGGTACAGCTTGTATTCCAGGTTTGGCTGCTATGGTGCAGGAGAAAATCGGTACTAAAACAGTTGTTGCCAATCCTTTTGCTGACATGTCGCTGGCAAGGTCAGTTAACTCGGCAGCATTGATGAATGATGCCCCTTCACTCATGATTTCTTGCGGTCTGGCAATGAGGAGTTTCGACTAATGGCTCGGATAAACCTCCTTCCATGGCGGGAAGAGTTGCGCGAGGAGCGCAAAAAGCAATTTTTGATGGTTTTGCTGGGAACAGCAGTAGTAGCTGGTATCACGATTTTTTTAGGTGATATGCAAATTAATGGCGCCATTAATTATCAGCAGAGCAGAAATGAATTTATGAAAAAAGAAATTGCTGCTCTTGATAAAAAAATTGTGGAAATAAAAGAGTTAAAGAAAAAACGGGAAGAACTACTGGAAAGGATGAAAGTTATTCAGGATCTGCAAGGTAACCGGCCAATAATTGTAAGAGTGTTTGATGAGTTGGTTAAGTCTGTTCCTGATGGTGTTTACTTTACGTCCCTGGAAATGAAGAAAAACCAGCTGTTGGTTAATGGCTTTGCTGAGTCTAACAACCGAGTTTCCAATCTAATGCGAGACTTTGATAACTCTAAGTGGTTTACCAGTCCAAACCTTACTTCGGTAAAAGCTGCAGATAAAAGTGACCTGGCTAATCAGTTTGTATTGACTGTTAACCAGACGACCCCTAAAGCCCTTCAGGAACAAATGAAGAAGGAGCAGGAACAATGAGCTTTGCTGACTCCCTAAAACAGCTGAATGAGCTGGATCCTGAGAATATAGGATCATGGCCGGCTTTTGCAAAAGCGTTTGTTGTGGTGATTCTTTTTGTAGCTGCAGTAGGGGCTGGCTATTATTTTCATTTAAGCGACTTAAAAAAACGTTATGACACGGTTCAAGGAGAGGAAAATACCTTAAAAGAACAATTTCGTCATAAAGCATTTCAAGCTGCTAACCTTGATGCATACAAAGCACAAATGGTTGAAATGGAAAAAACCTTCGGTGCATTGGTGAAACAATTGCCCAGTGATACAGAAGTGCCGGGCTTGTTAGAAGACATAAGTCGTGCAGGTTTGGGTAGTGGACTATATTTTAATTCAATACAGTTGCAGCCTGAAAAAGCTCAAGAGTTTTATGTTGAACTGCCGATTAATATTAGTGTGCGCGGCAACTACCACGATTTAGGTAATTTCGTTAGCTCCGTGGCCAGTTTACCAAGGATTGTCACCTTACATGATTTCAGTATTAAGCCTTCTGCAGATAATGTTGAAATTTTGAATATGGAAATAGTGGCCAAGACTTATCGCTATCATGATAAGTCTGGGGATGCAAGCCAATAGGAGACGAGGCACGAGATGAGCAAACCAATGCATGTGAAATTGATTGCCTTGAGCGCCCTATGTGTTTTGGCTGGCTGCTCTCCCAGTGGCCAGTTTGCTGATTTAGAGCAGTACATTGAAAAGGTGCAAGGGGAGCCTAAAGGGCAGATTCCACCACTTCCTAAATTTAGCACGTATGAGGCTTTTGCCTATAGCGCTTCTGGCCTACGCAGTCCTTTCCTGCCTCCGGTAAAAATTGATATTGCTAAAGAGGAGCAGGAAGAGTCAACCGTTAAACCAGACCCAAACCGCCAGAAGGAGTATTTGGAAAACTTTGGTATTGAGTCATTTGAGATGGTTGGCACGATGAGTAATGGTGCTCGGTTTTTAGGGCTGGTTAAAGGCGGCGATGGTATTCATAAGGTAGAAGTGGGTAATTACCTTGGTCGTAACCATGGTAAAATCATTGATATTAGTGAGACAAAAATCAGTGTGATTGAAATTGTTCCCACAGGAAAAGACCGGTGGGTCGAAAGGCCAAGAGAAATAGAATTAAAAGAAGGTGGCTAATCGGCGCAAAATTAACTATATCGTTTATAGGGGTGAACAGGGTAACTCTGTATTGGCAACCTAAAGCGATAAAAAAGAAACTGTAAAATAATAAAATTTCTTGCTAGTAAGTAAATAAATGCCTTTCGATTTATCTATAAATTGACAGTAATTGTTTCGGTTTTAGCTAGCAAACGAGCTGTGGCCGTTTAGGTGTTTTGGCTGTAGCGTAACTATTTATCCGGGCTCTAGGAAAATTGTTGGTATTTCCTGACTAAGAGCATTTAAGACTCAATGAATCTGACAAAAACAACAACTGGTGGGTAGGTATGAGCACCAAACTGATAAAAAGTGCGGGAATTTCGCTGTTGGCTGCAGTGTTTAGTATTGACTCGCTGCAAGCGCTTGCCGCAACCATTAAGGACCTGGAAGTGGCTTCTCTACCTGGCGAAAAGGTGGAATTAAAACTGGAGTTTGATGGTGATGTACCAAAACCTAGGGGTTACACGATTGAAAAGCCTGCCCGGATTTCAATTGATTTGCCAGGCACTAATAGTGCTTTGCCAAATAAATATAATGAAATTGGTTTTGGCAGTGCTAAAAGTTTGACAATTCTGGAAGCAAAAGACAGAACTCGTCTTATTGTTAATTTGGCAAAACCTTCAAAATACACCACCCGTATTGAAGGTAATAGCCTTTATATTTTAATTGGCTCTGATGTGTCGGGTGCCGTAGCAACAGCAGCCAGTCAGCAGCCTAGTGAGTCTGCAGGCTCAAGGTCAAGCGCAACTACCCGGTCTTTGACTCAAGCAACAACTGCGAGAAGTAAGCCTAAGCAAGACTACAATAGAAAAGCTATTACCAATGTTGATTTTGAGCGTGGCGAAAGTGGAGAAGGTAATGTGGTTATTACCTTATCTAACCCAAATGTGCCACTCGATATGTCAGAAGAAGCAGGGCGGATTCGCTTAGAATTTGCAGGCACTGAGTTGCCTACCGAGCTACGCAACCGCCTGGATGTAGTTGACTTTGCTACGCCAGTTCACTTTATTAATGTAACAAAAGAGCGTAGTGGTGCAGTTATTGTAGTGGAACCAGAAGGGTTCTATGACTATCTTGCTTACCAAACTGATAATACTCTGACCATTAGTGTTAAGCCATTAAAAGAGCAAGAAGTTGAAAAAAGAAGACGTGACCGGTTTGTTTATACCGGAGAAAAACTATCGCTTAACTTCCAGAATATTGATGTCAGAAGTGTGCTGCAGTTAATTGCTGATTTTACTGATCTTAACCTGGTTGCTAGTGATACAGTTACAGGCGATATTACTTTAAGGTTGCAAAATGTGCCCTGGGATCAAGCTTTAGACCTAGTGCTAAAAGCCAAAGGACTAGATAAACGTAAAATAGGTAATGTCTTAATGGTGGCGCCAGCTGATGAAATTGCTGCCAGAGAGAAACAAGAGCTGGAAAATGATAAACAAATTGAAGAACTAGCGCCAACCTTCACTGATTTAGTGCAAATTAATTATGCTGATTCTGCTGAAATTGCTGCAGTATTGCAAGGTGGTGCCGAAGGGGATGTTGGTCTGTTGAGTGAGCGTGGTACGGTCCAGGTAGTGGAAAGAACCAATAGCTTATTAATTCAGGATACCCGCAAAAAACTGGATGAAATTATTGAGCTGGTTGAGAAAATAGATATCCCTGTTAAGCAAGTGCAAATTGAGGCGCGTATTGTTGAAGCGAGTGATGAAGCCAAGGAAGCTTTAGGCGTAGAGTGGGGTGGAATTCTTTTTGACAATAAAGGTAAGTGGGATGTCCAGGGTAATGATAAAACCAGTACTGGTGGTATGCAATTTAAAAGACCGACAACTAGAGTAAAAGCTGATGGAACCATTGAAGAAAGTGAGGATGAGGATACTTTATTCACTGATTTAGGGGTTGAAGCGTTTACCTCCAACTTGAATATTGGATTTAGTTCAAGCCATGCTGTACTAAGGGCACAGTTGTCAGCTATTCAGTCTGAAGGCAGTGCAGAAGTAATTTCCCAACCAAAAGTATTTACCACAGATAAAAAAGAAGCATTGATTGAAACAGGGACTGAAATTGCCTATCAAGAGGCAAGCTCAAGTGGTGCAACCTCAACTTCTTTCAAAAAAGCAGTGCTTTCATTAAAAGTAACTCCACATGTGACGCCTGATAATCAAATCTTTATGGATATTGTGGTTAATAAAGATAATGTAAACTTACAACTGGGCACTTCAGTGCCAGGTATTGATACTAATGAGCTACAGACTCAAGTACTGGTACCCGATGGTCAAACAGTGGTGATTGGTGGAGTATTTATTCAAGAGTCAGAAAAAGTTGAGTCTAAAGTGCCTTTCTTGGGTGATGTCCCAATAGTAGGCAGACTCTTCAGAAAAGATGTAGTTGAAGATGAGAAAAAAGAACTCCTCATTTTCATTACACCCAAAATCGTTGATAATGCTCTGACGTCGCGATAACCAGTTATGTAATAGATGTCGAAGTACAATATATTTTTAATTGGCCCGATGGGTGCTGGTAAAAGCACCATCGGGCGTTTGCTTTCTAAAGAGCTGAACTTACCATTTAAAGACTCTGACCGAGAGATAGAAGCCCGATCAGGTGCTGATATCCCCTGGATCTTTGATGTTGAAGGTGAGGAGGGCTTTCGGCTGCGGGAAACAGGCATGCTGCAGGATTTAGTGTTAGATGAACGGGTAGTGCTAGCCACTGGTGGTGGAGCAGTGCTTCGTCAAGAGAACCGTCAGTTGTTGACTACCTATGGTACAGTGGTATATCTGGAAACCAGTGTTGAACAACAGTTGGAGCGTACTTCTCGAGATAAACGCCGACCGTTACTGCAGCAAGCTGATCCAAGATTGGTTTTAACCGAGTTGCTGTCTATCAGGGGGCCAATCTATGAGTCACTAGCTGATATCACCATTCATACTGATGGTAAGTCCCCCCGTGGGGTGGTAAGTGAGATTATGGAAGCGCTGGACCAGCTGAATCTGAATAGAGCTCAGTAATTTATCAACCTTTAAAACGCAGTAAATCAAGATGGAAAAGTTAATTGTCGATTTAGCTGAAAGAAGTTACCCCATATATATAGGCCAACAATTAATTGACCAGCTTGAGTACTATCAGCCCCATATTGACGGCCAGCAAGTCTTAATTGTCACGAACGATACCGTAGCACCTTTATACCTTGAGCAAGTTAAGCAAACTTTAGCTGATCACTATCAAGTGGCTGAAGTGATTTTGCCTGATGGCGAGCAGTACAAAAACTTAGTAACTGTCGAAAAAGTCTATGATGCTTTACTAACCAATAAATTCAATCGTACTGTGACGCTAGTTGCTTTAGGTGGAGGGGTTATTGGAGATATCACAGGCTTTGCAGCTGCTACCTATCAGCGAGGGGTTAACTTTATCCAAGTGCCAACAACTCTTCTTGCTCAAGTAGACTCTTCTGTTGGCGGCAAAACGGGGGTGAATCATCCGCAGGGTAAAAACATGATTGGTGCTTTTTATCAGCCCAAATGTGTTATTGCTGATACAACCACCTTAAACACTCTTCCAAGTCGAGAGTTGTCAGCAGGTATTGCGGAGGTGATTAAGTATGGTCTAATTTCCGATAAGCCTTTTTTTGATTGGTTGACAGAAAATATTGACTCACTGGTTAGCAGAAACTCTGATAATTTAAGTTATGCCATTTTGCGCTCTTGTGAAAATAAGGCTTGGGTTGTTGCTCAAGATGAAAAAGAAGGTGGTATTCGCGCTATTTTAAATTTAGGTCATACTTTTGGCCATGCCATTGAGAATTATATGGGCTACGGCAAGTGGCTGCATGGCGAAGCTGTGGCAGCAGGTATGGTGCAAGCGGCTGACTTATCCTGTCGGATTGGCTGGATTGCTGCGTCGGAAGTATTGGAAATTCAGTCATTGTTAAAACAGGCTAACTTACCAATCAAGCCACCAAAGGAAATGTCTTGTAATGATTATTTAGAGCTAATGGCGGTGGATAAAAAAGTTATTGATGGTCAGCTTCGTTTAGTATTGTTAGAGTCAATAGGCAAGGCCATTGTGACTGCTGATTTTGATCGACAATTGTTGCTTGATACTCTTAGCTAATTGTGTGCAGATAGTTAGGTCTACGTTATTTTGTGATAGATGATTTTCAGCAGCACCTACAGCAGGCAAAAAGTCTGCTAGCAAAATATAACAGTCCATTTTTTTGGAATGGTGCTGAACGAGGGCGTGCTGTTGAGCAGATAAGTCACCTGGTCAGTTTTAGTCAGCTGTTGCTGTTGATAGCTGGTCCTACTGGTAGTGGTAAAACTACTATTCTTCAACAGGCCAACCAGGTGCTTCAGGAGCAGTGTCGTAGCTGTTTAATCACTGCAACGCCGATGATGAATGCCAGCCAGTTATTTTCTCAATTATGGAAAAAACTGGTTGATCAAACCCAACCTGTTAGTGTTAAAACTCCTGAAGCCCTGCTTTTTGCTGTTAGAGATGTTTTATTGACGGAGCAGCAGGCCGTTGTATTGATAGATGATGCCTTATTACTTGATGTAGATGCATTACGCCTGTTAATAGTGTTAGCAATTAAAGCCAGTGAGCATAGTTTACCTATTCATTTTATTATTACAGGCAGTGAAGCATTAGCTAACAAATTACAGCAATGCAATCAATTAGCTCAGACCGACCTGTTGTATACCATTCACTTAAATCAATTAACCCTGGAAGAAACCGCTGATTATTTGCATCAGTACTTAAAACTAACAGCTACTGGTGATGTAAAGGAACTTACGACAACTGACTTAGACAAAATCCATAAGCAGGCACAAGGTAACTTTAGCAAGCTGAATATGCTTGCCGATGAGGTATTAGCACGCAAAATGGATATCAGTGAGCCAACTAAGTTGGGGCTACCAAAAGGGCATGTCTATGCTATTGGTGTAGTGGCAGGTACTTTATTAATATTGCTGTTAGTAAATTCGCTGTTTTTTTCCGAAACAGCAGAACAAACTCAACCTAAAGCAGAAACCAATAGCAAAACCACAACAATTGAAGTGCCGCTTTGGGACGAGGAGGCTGCCGTTACAACACCAGAGTTACCTGTGGTTGAGACTGAATTAACTACTGAAACAGCTGAATCTATTGAAAGTGAAGCAACCCGCACAGTTATTACCATAGAAAAACCCTTAGCGGATTCAAATGACCAGAAGCCAGCTGTTGTAGAGGAAAAGCCGCTTAATGATGAACAGAAGCAAGTAAATAAAGTTGACTCAAGTACCCAGCAAAAGCAGTCTGAATCTATTGCTAGTACCCATCTTGCGTCTGATCAAAAAACAGCACCTGAAAAGCAACCAGTAGCACCGAAGGCTGATAAATCACAACCAAAACCACAGGTTAAGCAAGCCAAGCAGCCAGTTAAGCCTCCAGCAAAAGTGGCTAAGAAAAAGCCTCCCGCTTTTTTTGCTGATGAAAACTGGTACTTAAGGCAGCCTAAATCAAGTTATGTACTACAAGTGTTAGGTGTTAGCTCAAGTCGGGGGGCTAAAGCATTTATTAAGCAACACTGGGCTGCTGGCAAGTTAAAGTACTTTCAGACTTATTATAAAGGCAAACCTTGGTATGTGGTGACTATTGGCTTGTATCCTAATCGTGATACCGCACTAACAGCCTCTCGCCAATTACCACCAGAGCTTAGACAGCAAAAACCCTGGGCTAGAAGTATTGCGAGTGTTCAGGCCGATATCCGGAAAAACTAATAAGCTGTTATTCAAAGCGGTTTTTGCTCTTCAGCTACAATAGGCTGTTGAAGTTGAATGTACCTTCACTATCCTGTAACCCAATCCACGTTGCCTGCTTATTAATCAACTGGCTTTTAAAACGCAGTAAGTAGATAAGAACAAGTGGGTTTTAACTAAAAGACTTACTTGAAGGCTTGGTATGCTCTGATTGACTAAGGGGTAGATAGCGATTTCTTCTTGGTAGGTGGATGCGATCTCATTAACAGTTGCAATAGTAAGCTGCCTTAAAAAATTATGACTATGGGACACTTATTTGTCTCAGATGGACATCATGTGTAGAATGTTTGCCCCTTGCACCAAAATTGCTACCACATAATAACAACACCAAGGATAGCTAAGTAACTGAAAAAACAAGAAATTCCTGGTGAGAGTGTGCCATATGAAAGTTTTGTATCACCCTGAGCAGTATAGGGATAACTGTGGGTTTGGTTTGATTGCGCATCGTGATGGGCAAAAAAGCTACCACTTACTGCAAACGGCTATTGAAGCCCTGACCTGCATGACCCATCGTGGGGGAATCGCTGCCGATGGTAAAACCGGTGATGGCTGCGGCTTGTTAATTCAAAAGCCTGATAGCTTTTTTCGTGCTGTTGCCAAAGAGACTTTCCAACAAGCATTAAATCAGCATTATGCTGTAGGAATGGTGTTTTTAAGCCCAGATGATGCCATTGCCGATAAAGGCCGCGAGGCACTGAACCACCATTTAGCTGATCAAGGTTTAGAGGTTGTGGGTTGGCGAACTGTGCCAACTAACCCTGAATGCTTAGGGCCTATTGCTCAAGATATTCAGCCTAAAATAGAACAGGTATTTGTTAACTGTCCTTATGGTATGTCTGAGGAGCAGTTTGAGGTTGGCCTGTTTATGGCCAGACGTCGGGCTGGCTTAGTTATTAAGAACAATAAACACTTTTATGTGTGCAGCCTGGCCCAGCGAGTCATTTCCTATAAAGGGCTGATGATGCCAGTGGACTTACCCAAGTTTTATCCAGATTTGGGTGACTCCCGGTTTGAGACGGCAATTTGCGTATTTCACCAACGCTTTTCCACTAATACCATGCCGGAGTGGCACTTGGCCCAGCCATTTCGGATGTTGGCTCATAACGGTGAGATCAATACCATTAGCGGTAATCGCAACTGGTCGGTGGCAAGAAGCAGTAAGTTTCGCTCAGAGCGTTTGCCTGAGATGGACACCGTTAAGCCAGTAGTTAACACCACGGGATCAGACTCATCCAGCCTGGATAATATGTTAGAGGTGCTGGTCAATGGTGGGGTTGATATCTATCGTGCGTTGAGAATGCTAATCCCTCCTGCTTGGCAAAACGTGAATACCATGGACTCTGACTTGAGGGCATTTTATGAGTATAACTCCATGCATATGGAGCCTTGGGATGGTCCGGCAGGCTTGGTAATTACTGATGGCTTAAAAGCGATCTGTATGTTGGACCGAAATGGCTTGCGGCCTTCTCGTTGGGTAATGACCAAGCAGGGGTACATTACGGTTTCTTCAGAAATTGGGGTTTATGGTTATCAACCAGAAGATGTAGTTGCTAAAGGCCGGGTAGGGCCTGGTGAAATATTGGCCATTGATACGGAAACTGGCCAGATCCATGAAGCCAAAGCCATCGATAACTACCTGAAAACCAAGCAGCCCTATAAAAAGTGGTTAAAAGAGCACGCCTATCGAATTCAATCTAAATACTTTGAAGAGCCCCATCGGCTTGATCAGCACTTTGATCGTGAAGAGCTGAAAACTCACATGAAAATGTTTCAGGTTACTTTCGAAGAGCGAGACCAGGTGTTACGCCCACTTGCAGAAGGTGGTCAGGAGGCGGTGGGCTCTATGGGAGATGATACGCCAATGGCTGTATTATCCCAGCGAGTGCGCCCGGTTTACGATTATTTTCGCCAGCAGTTTGCCCAGGTAACCAACCCGCCGATTGATCCATTGCGAGAAGCGATCGTAATGTCGTTGGAAACCTGTATTGGTGCTGAGCAAAACCCATTTGAAGAAACCCCGCAACATGCCGCGCGGGTTATTTTGGGTTCACCGGTTTTATCACCAATCAAGTTTTTAAAACTGTTTGATATTGAAAAGCCCGGGTTTGAGGCCACCACTGTTTCGCTTAATTATTCCGAACAGGAAAGTCTGGAAAGTGCGATTAAAAATGTCTGCAAGCAAGCTGAACAGTCCGCTCGTGATGGCAAGGTGATTTTACACTTCACTGATAAAAATATTCAACCAGGTCAGTTACCTATTCATGCTGCAATGGCAACAGGTGCCGTTCACCATCATCTAATTGAAAAGGGCTTGCGTTGTAATACCAATATTGTCGTAGAAACGGCTACTGCCAGAGATCCTCATCACTTTGCAGTATTAATCGGCTTTGGTGCAACTGCTGTATATCCCTATTTAAGTTACGAAGTGATTTATGATTTGATCAGAACCGGAGAATTACTGGCTGATCCTATTCCAGCTTTTAAAGCCTATCGAAAAGGCATCAATAAAGGCTTGATGAAAATCTTGTCAAAAATGGGGATTTCCACCATCGTTTCCTATCGGGGAGCCCAATTATTTGAAGCCATTGGTATTAGCAGTGAAGTAGTAGAGCTTTGTTTTAAAGGGGTGGCCAGCCGAATTGAAGGGGCTAATTTTGAGCATTTCTCGTATGAACAGCAGCTATTAGCTAAAGAAGCCTGGAAGCCTCGTAAGTCAATCCAACCTGGTGGCTTGCTCAAATATATTCACGGCATGGAATATCACGCATTTAATCCTGATGTTGTACAGACTTTACAACAAGCGGTTAAAAACAGTGATTATCAAGCATTTAAAGACTATTCACGGCTAGTGAATGAGCGCCCTGTTGCCACTATCAGAGACTTATTTAAACTGGAATCTGATCGAGAGCCTATTACTATTGATGAAGTTGAGTCAGTTGAGCAAATTGTTCGCCGTTTTGATAGTGCGGCCATGTCGTTGGGAGCATTATCTCCAGAAGCTCACGAAGCATTGGCAGAGGCAATGAACCGATTGGGGGCTCGTTCTAACTCAGGTGAGGGAGGGGAAGATCCGGCTCGGTTTGGTACCAATAAGGTATCCAAGATTAAGCAGATTGCTTCTGGTCGGTTTGGGGTGACACCTCATTATTTGATGAGTGCAGAAGTGCTGCAAATTAAAGTAGCTCAGGGCGCTAAGCCTGGTGAAGGTGGTCAGTTGCCAGGCAGTAAAGCTAACCAGTTAATTGCCCGCTTACGTTACTCTGTACCAGGGGTGACTTTGATATCACCGCCTCCTCACCACGATATCTATTCGATTGAGGACTTAGCTCAGCTTATTTTTGACTTAAAACAGATCAACCCTGAAGCGTTGGTGTCAGTCAAACTGGTATCAGAGCCAGGGGTAGGCACTATTGCTGCGGGTGTGGCAAAAGCCTACGCTGATTTAATCACTATTTCTGGCTATGACGGCGGTACAGCCGCGAGTCCGCTTAGCTCGATTCGTTATGCAGGCTCACCCTGGGAGCTGGGCTTAAGTGAAACTCATCAGGCGCTACGAGCGAATGACCTTCGGGGCAAAGTTCGAGTCCAAACTGATGGTGGTTTGAAAACGGGATTGGATGTTATCAAAGCGGCCATGTTAGGGGCTGAAAGTTTTGGCTTTGGTACGACTCCGATGGTGGCAATGGGCTGTAAGTATTTACGAATCTGTCATTTGAATAACTGTGCCACAGGGGTGGCTACTCAGGATAAGCATCTACGTGATCATCACTTTATCGGCACGGTAGACATGGTGATTAACTTTTTCACTTACATGGCTCAAGAAGTGAGGGAGTTATTAGCATCGTTAGGCTATTGCAGCCTGGATGAAATCATTGGTCGGACAGATTTACTACAGAGTGCTGAAGGCACTACCCCTAAACAGCAGCACTTGGATTTGTCACCGATTTTGGATCATAGCCATATCCCTGAAGACAAACCTCATCGTTGTCTGGTTGAGCATAACAATCCGTTTGACCGTGGTGAGTTGGCTGAACGAATGGTTCAGGACATTCTGCCCGCTATCGAAAACCTGGTTGGTGGTGAATTTCAATATCGAGTGAGTAACTGTGATCGTTCGATAGGTGCCAGACTTTCAGGAGAAATTGCCAAGCGTTATGGCAATCAGGGCATGGCTGACACCCCTGTAACCTTGAGCCTGACAGGAACAGCGGGTCAGTCATTCGGTGTGTGGAATGCAGGTGGTTTGGATATGTACCTGGAAGGGGATGCCAACGATTATGTAGGTAAAGGAATGACAGGTGGCAAGTTGGTGATTGTGCCGCCTAAGCAAAGTGAGTTTAAGTCTCAAGATACAGCAATTATAGGGAATACCTGTTTATACGGCGCTACAGGAGGCAAGTTATTTGCTGCTGGTCGAGCGGGTGAGCGGCTGGCGGTAAGAAACTCTGGTGCCCATGTAGTAGTGGAGGGAGCAGGCGACCATTGTTGTGAATATATGACGGGGGGGGTTGTAACCGTATTGGGACAGGCTGGGCATAACTTTGGTGCAGGGATGACCGGTGGTTTTGCTTATGTACTGGATTTAGATCGACATTTTTTTGATCGCTACAACTATGAGTTAGTGGAAATTCATCGCATTGATACGGAAGCGATGGAGCAATACAAAAGCTATCTCTACACGATTATTGAGGAATATGTAGCGGAGACGGGTAGTGAATGGGGTAAAACCATTCTCGATGATATGTACGACTTTGTTGGTAAGTTCTGGTTAGTTAAACCGAAAGCCGCGAACTTAGACCAATTGCTATCAAGTATTCGTACCCGTCCCGAGTAGATGGCAAAACTATTGTGCTTGCAAATACGGCGTTAAAAATTGGCTCAAAATGCTTATTTATAATTAATAAACTCCGCTTTTTCGCCAATTTTTGCCTTGTCTTTGCTGCGCTCATAACGTTTTGCAGAGCTTTCAATAATGTATATTTTTAAGGTCAATGATGACGTATAAGTACCTACAGCGAAGATAACAAAGCAAAAAATCATTCGCGAAGGGTATAAGAGGTTTGTAACAATGAGCGATCGATTAAATAACAACTTCCAGTTTGTTGATGTGGGGCGGACAGACCCAGATAAAAAAGATATTTTAGCAAGAAAAAAACAATTTGTAGAAATTTACGATAGTTATACTCCCCGTGAAGCGGCTGGACAAAGCCACCGTTGTTTAGCTTGTGGTAATCCCTATTGTGAATGGAAATGCCCTGTTCATAATTATATTCCTAATTGGCTTAAATTAGTGGCTGAGGGGAATATTATTGAAGCGGCAGAACTTTCCCATCAAACCAATTCCTTGCCAGAAGTCTGTGGGCGGGTGTGTCCACAAGATAGATTATGTGAAGGTGCCTGTACTTTAAATGATGGTTTTGGTGCGGTCACTATTGGTGCTGTAGAACGTTATATTACCGATACAGCATTTGCGATGGGGTGGCGGCCGGATTTATCCAAGGTGGTTAAAACCGATAAAAAAGTAGCAGTTATTGGTGCAGGCCCTGCTGGTTTAGCTTGTGCTGATGTGTTAGTACGTAATGGGGTTAAGCCGGTTGTATTTGATCGTCATCCAGAAATTGGTGGGCTGCTCACTTTTGGTATTCCAGAATTTAAACTGGAAAAAGATATTATTAAAAAGCGTCGTGATGTTTTTACCAAAATGGGTATGGAATTTAAATTAAATACCGAAGTAGGCAAAGACATCTCTATTCAACAGTTGTTGGATGATTATGATGCCATTTTTATGGGTATGGGTACTTACACCTATATGAAAGGTGGTTTTCCTGGAGAAGAGTTACCAGGGGTATATGAAGCATTACCTTATTTGATCTCCAACGTAAACCGCTGTTTAGGATTAGAAAAAGCCTCTGATGAATTTGTTGATATGCGTGGCAAGCAAGTCGTGGTGTTAGGCGGTGGTGATACCGCAATGGATTGTAACCGAACGGCGATTCGCCAGGGAGCTCGTTCCGTGATTTGTGCTTATCGGCGTGATGAAGAAAATATGCCCGGCTCTCGTCGTGAAGTAGCAAACTCAAAAGAAGAAGGTGTAGAGTTTTTATTTAACCGTCAGCCGGTAGCGATTGTGGGTGATAACAAAGTAAAAGGCGTTAAAGTTGTCACCACTCGTCTTGGTGAGCCTGACGAAAATGGTCGCCGTAGTCCAGAACCCATTCCAGGTAGCGAAGAAATTTTACCGGCAGATGCAGTATTAATTGCTTTTGGTTTTAGGCCCAGCCCTGCAGACTGGTTTGAAGAAGTAACAATTGAAACAGACTCAGCTGGTCGTGTGACTGCTAAAGAAGAGAGTGAATTTAAATTCCAAACCTCTAATCCTAAAATATTTGCTGGTGGAGATATGGTTAGAGGATCTGATTTAGTGGTAACAGCTATTTGGGAAGGACGCCAAGCGGCAGAAGGAATAATGGATTATTTAGAAATTTAAAATATTGCTTATGAAAGCTGTAGAAATTACGGGCCCAGGAGGCCCTGACGTTCTCTCTATTACTGAGAGAAAAATGCCTGAGCCTAAAACTGGTGAGGTATTAATAAAAGTTGCTGCTGCAGGTATTAATGCCCCTGATTTATTGCAACGAAAAGGTAAATACCCGCCACCACCCGGTGCTTCTGATATTCCTGGTTTAGAAGTAGCTGGTGAGGTAGTCAAGGTGGGCGAGCATGTAACCCAGTTGAAAGTGGGTGATAAAGTGTGTGCACTATTATCGGGTGGTGGCTATGCAGAATTTGCTGTAGCCGCTGCGGATTTATGCTTACCGATTCCAGACAGTTTTTCCATGGTTGAAGCTGCGGCTTTGCCCGAAACTTTTTTCACCGTTTGGCACAATGTTTTTGAGCGAGGTCAATTAACAGCAGGAGAAACCTTGTTAATTCATGGTGGTACCAGCGGTATTGGCACCACGGCTATTCAGTTAGCGGTGGCCAAAGGTGCTACTGTATATGCCACTGCCGGTACCAAAGAAAAGTGCGATTTATGTTTAAAACTTGGTGCCAGTGCAGCAATTAATTACCGTGAAGAAGATTTTGTTGAAAAAATTAAAGCATACACAGAAGGTAAGGGTGTTAGTTTAATTCTGGATATGGTGGGCGGTGATTATTTTCCACGAAACTTATCTTGTTTAGCTGTAGAAGGCCGGTTGGTGCAAATCGGTATGCAACATGGTGCAACTAGTGAAATTTCACTATGGCAAATAATGTCAAAAAGGCTAACCATTACAGGGTCTACTTTAAGGGCAAGAAGTGTTGAGGATAAAGCTAAAATAGCGGCAGAGTTAAAAGGAAAAATTTGGCCGTTATTAAATTCAGGAGCAGTAAAGCCTGTCATTCACTCAACTTTTCCATTGGCTGAAGCTAAACAAGCCCATCAATTGATGGAAAGCGGTAAGCATGCAGGGAAAATTATATTAACGACTTAAATAGGACTACTTTTATAACAAAGGGCAAGCCATTAAATTATAGACTTGCCCTTTTAGAGTATTGGAAGAGTAGGTAGTCTTTTATCCTATATTCATTGTTAAATTTTTACCTGTTGTAGCCTTCTTCTGTGTAAGAATAAACCTAATAAACAAACTGCAAGTATTCCTGCTGTACCAGGTTCAGGCATTGGGGTTGGCTCATCTGGCGTTGAGATTTCATTTAATATTTTTTGTTTGACTGCTGAGGCGAATTGTGTTTCATCGAATTCAGTTGTAAGAACAAATCCTTCCTCGGTAATTAAATGTAACTCTAAATATTCTTGCAAGTTTTCAGGTAAACCTAACATATCAACTGTTTCTTGGCCTAAAATATCGATCAGGTCTGATAAATAATCTTCCGCCATTTGAAGGTCAGTAATAGCTAAACCATTAATCATGACTCCTTGCCCGTCAGCCTCATCTCTTGCTCCATTAATTGCACTGTCAAATGCTGCTAAACAGGCTAATAACTCTTCTTCTGATGGTGGAAGGTTAAATATATCAATACACAATCCTCCATCTCTAAACAGGTTTTGTACGCCATCAGTTGATACATCAACAATTAGCATATCGCCTTCAAAGTCGTTATTTAACATAGAATTGACAGCGGAATCGACACCGCCAGCAATATTAGTACCTTGTGCATCACCATTAGGTATTGCGCTAATTGCATTTGCAAAATCCATTGCGCTCATCGCATCTGTTATATGAAACCAAGGGGTAGAGTTTAATTCGTAGCTGGCGGGAGCCATTGGATCATCAGCGCCAAATGCAGCGAATGGAAAGGCTGCTGCTGCAATACCATTTCCATTAGGTAATGCTAGAATAGCATTGATAACATCAGGGTCTTTAAATGCTGCTGCATAACCATTCATTTGTAGCGCAAATTCAGTGTCATCAATACTGCTTGATACATCAATTACCAGCGCCAGTTCTTTATCAACTGGCACGGCTTGCGCCGTATTTATTAGGGTAAATGGTAGTAGTGCTGTGACCAAGGCAATAGTTTTTATGGGTTTCATGTGCTCCACCATTTGAAATTAGTTCAGTAATCGCGGAGCAATATCTAAGCCACTATTTTTTATACATATAAATCAATTGGTTATCATGTCATCATAAATGAGGGTTGTAATTTATTTCAACATAAAGAAGTAAATATTAAAAGACTTGTGTGGTATTTGTTGCTTTTAAATATTAATCAAAACCTGGCTTGTATGGTTGACTAAGACGGTTTTTAATATCTTATTAAAATAGAAATACAGTTTTTAGTCTACAAAAAGCATATAAAATGGTGTGATTATGAAAAATGATAGAAGACGGCTGTTGTAAATTAAATAAACAGCTAATGATGAATATATCAAATAGCTCTGAAAGGCATTGGGTTAAACAAGCTGGGCATGAAAACCTATATCGAACAATAAGTGATCAGATTGGGATTTGAAAGCTACCGGAGATAAGTTAAGCGAGGCTATAAGGAATCTGTTATAGTTTTGTTAAAATCGTTTCTGATGTGCCCTTTGCGAAGGGTGTAAATGTAGTAGTTTTATTATCAAATTAGCAAGATATACAGACGACAGGTTCCAAATGGCTGCTTTAAAAAATGATCGCTTCTTGCGTGCTTTACTTAAACAACCCGTAGATGTAACCCCAGTTTGGATGATGCGTCAAGCAGGCCGCTATTTGCCGGAATATAAGGCGACAAGAAGCAGCGCAGGGGACTTTATGGCTTTATGTCAAAACCCTCAACTGGCCTGTGAAGTTACCTTGCAGCCATTAGACCGTTTTCCTCTTGATGCTGCTATTTTGTTTTCCGATATCCTAACAGTGCCTGATGCTATGGGCTTAGGGCTTTATTTTGAGCAAGGGGAAGGCCCTCGTTTTAAAAAGCCTATTCGTACGGAAGCGGATGTAAATGCGCTACCTATTCCTGATCCATTAGCTGATCTTGGCTATGTGATGGACGCGGTGAAAGTTATCCGTCAAGAGCTGAATGGACGAGTACCGTTAATAGGTTTTGCTGGCAGCCCCTGGACATTGGCTACCTATATGATAGAAGGTGGTAGTACTAAGGATTTTCGGGTCATTAAAGCCATGTTATATGACCAGCCAGAAGTATTGCATCAGTTGTTAGGAAAGCTTGCTCAGGCAGTGACTGCCTATTTAAATGCCCAGATTGAAGCGGGTGCTCAGGCAGTGCAAATTTTCGACACTTGGGGTGGCGTACTAAGTCCAGCCGCATACCAAGCATTTTCATTGAGTTATATGAAACAAATAGTCGATGGTTTAATTAAACAGCAAGATGGCCAGCCAGTGCCTGTTATTCTATTTACTAAAAATGGTGGTCAGTGGCTTGAAAAAATAGCCGCAACAGGTTGCACTGCTGTTGGATTGGACTGGACGACTGAAATAAACAATGCCCGTGCTCGAATTGGTGATAAAGTAGCGTTGCAGGGTAACATGGACCCTTGTGTGTTATATGCATCCCCTAAACGGATTAGAGAAGAAGTTGCGACTATTTTAAAAGCTTATGGCAACGGCTCTGGACATGTATTTAATTTAGGTCATGGTATTCATCAATTTGTGAAGCCTGAACATGCGGGAGCTTTTGTAGAGGCAGTACATGAGTTATCCCAACCTTATCATCAAGGGCATCTCTAAAAATTACTCTTTATAGAGATGCCCTCAATATGCCTGGACTAAAAATGTTAATGCGTAAGTTATATTTGCCTGCTGTTTTCAGCTTATTACTGACACCTGCTTTTGCGAGTGAAGCAGATAAGCCAGCATCAGAAGGAATTTGGGAATCATTACAGCAAACAGCAGATGAGTTTGCCACTGATGTGCATAAAAAAACAACTGAGAAGCTGTCGGCAGCTAAAGAAAAACTTAAACAAGTAAATACCAGTAAAGATCAGCAGTTAGAGCAGTTGTTGGCAACGCTTGATCAGAATATGCGGGTAATAGAACAGGCTGGCTTTCAATATTACTTCTTGAGAGGAAACTTTGAAGGGTGGTAGCAAAGGATAAAAATCATTTCTGAAGAGTATAATAATCTGGCGTTGAAACTTGGCTCTAGATTATTATCTAACATGACTAAAGACGATCAATTCCTAAGTGCTTTTTATATAGTTTTTTAACTTCGCCACTATCTATTAACTGTTTAACGATAGGGTCATAATTGTCGATCACTTTTTTCAGGTTAGGGTTTTTTGAAGCTCGACTGAAAGCATTGTAGTAAGGCTTTGCTTTTAGTGGTTTAGGTAAAAAACTAATGCGATTCATGAGTCCTTGCTCTTGCAATATAAGAAGGGTTGGGAAGGTATTAAGCGGTACAATATCGATTCGTTTTTTTAGTAGTTTTGGAATATGTAGGTCATTGTTAGAAACAATATCTAGCTTAAGTTCTGCTTGCCAGAATTCTGGTGTATAAGCCCAATCTTGGGTAGCGCCTATAGTTAAATTAGCTAAATCTTTAAGAGAATTGTAAATAATTTTATTTTCATCTTCTTTGCGAATAAAAAAATTCCACGTAAACTCTTTATATGCAATCTGAGGATAAATAAGGTAGGATTCTCTAGACTCTTTTCTTGAAAAACTCATAACAACGTCTACTTTACCTTCTTGAGCAAACTTGATAATTCTGGAGCCAACATTGATCAGTCTGAATTCACTCGCTATAGATAATTTATTGAAAACAATCTTAAGAATTTCAGCATCAATACCGATAATTTCACCGTTAGCTGCACTATAACGAAAAGGTTTTTCTGGAGTGCCGACAACTTTAACAGGTTGATTAGAGTAAGCAGTATTACAGTAAATAATGATAAAAAGAATACCTATAAAATAGGTCGTTGACTTGTTGCTTTTCAGGTGGTTTAGCATAACAGTTAAATCTGGTTAAGTATTTGGTTTTTGTACACGTCTTTTATCTGAATCAAGTCATTTTTATCTAGCCAGCTTTCAAAAATTATTTTCTTATATTCTTCCTGATGAATTAGGGTTTTCAGCATATTGTTAATGTCTGAAATCACTTGTTTACCCCAGTCATTTCTAGGACAAACTGTATATACTAAGAAATAGGGCGTAATTTCATCAATTTGAATGCTGGCATAATCATTTATATTTTTAAAGTATTGTTTACCATGATAAGAAGCAATAAAAGGATATTCGATAATGTAGTTGATACGGTTGTGATCAAGCATTTTAAACAAGCTGTCTGCTGCAATTGTAATTTTTTGGAAGTTACTATTCTTTTCGTGGCCGGTGAATATTTCATCAAGCTCTTTGGTATAAGAACGTTGGCTCTCAACAATACCTTTGAATCTTCTATCAGTTATAAGTTTTATTATTGAGTATGATGCAGGGCTATTTAGTAAAGCTGCATTAGTTTTCTTCATTATAATCCGATGAGATACAGCAACATCGACTGGTGTTGAAAAATAAGCAATTTTAAGTCGATCTGGTTTTTTTAAGTGCATGGGGCTACAAATTTTTTTGCCAGCTTTTATATCATGCCAAAACCTGCCCCAACTCATTTCTAGAATCTTATGATTATATTGAGATAATTTCGATTGATAGAGCTGCAGACGCATATCCACTCTTCCTGATCCCTTGTCATCCCCCCTTAACATCATCAATGGTGGCCAGTGAGCGGCAAACCAGGTAATAGTCTCTTTTTCAGTTGCATAGCTGTTGCTCCAAATAAAGAGAGTGCTAGTAAGAACTAATAATAATACTCTTAGCATTGTTTGGTTATAGAGTGCTGGCTTGAGAATATTCATATGAGTCATCTGTATACTAGCTAAAGCAAAAAACTGTATCTATTAAGACAATATAGAAGCTAATAGTATTCTAGGCGTTACCTACTTCAGGGGGAGATATGACTCAGAAAATTGCATTTATTGGTTTGGGCGTGATGGGCTTTCCAATGGCTGGTCATTTGGCTAAGGCTGGTTATCAAGTAACCGTATACAATCGAACGATGAGCAAAGCGAAAGCATGGTGTGCAGAGTATCAGGGGAGCTATTCAGAAACACCTGCTGAAGCAGCAAAGCAGGCTGACATTGTATGTTGTTGTGTAGGTAATGACGATGATTTACGACAGGTGACTTTGGGTGAGCAAGGGGCTTTTGCTGCTATGAAACCTGGCGCTATCTTTGTTGATCATACAACGACATCTGCTCAAGTGGCGAGTGAGTTAGCTCAACAAGCAGAGCATAAACAAATAGTTTTCTTTGATGCGCCTGTATCTGGTGGGCAGGCAGGGGCTGAAAATGGTCAGTTAACGATAATGGTTGGGGGCGCTGAGCAGCAATTTACAGAAATATTACCGTTACTCAATTGCTATGCCAGGTTTGTGAAATTAATGGGAGGGATTGGTAGTGGGCAATTGACCAAAATGGTTAACCAAATTTGTATTGCTGGTGTTGTACAAGGCTTGGCTGAAGGTATGCATTTTGCCCGAAGTGCAGAGTTAGATGTTGCTGCAGTCATTGAGGTAATTTCTAAAGGAGCTGCTCAGTCCTGGCAGATGGAAAACCGCTATCAAACTATGTTAGCTGGTGAGTATAATCATGGTTTTGCGGTAGATTGGATGCGTAAAGACCTTGGGATTGTTTTAGATGAAGCGCGTCGAAACCAGTCTCACTTACCTGTTACTGCTTTGGTTGATCAATTTTATTCAGAAGTGCAAGCAATGGGTGGCTCCCGGTGGGATACTTCTAGTTTATTTGCCGTTCTGGAAAGTAAGCGAAAAGCGACCTAGTTTGTAATTGCTGTTTAACGAAAAAATTTCATTGGATACTACAAGTTAAGAGTATTTGTACTTAATGGCTTTTTTATAATAGACTTTTAAACGAGGGAAAATGGATGGAACTGTTTCGTTTCCCTCTAGTCCTGTTAAGCTATAGGTAGTCGTTTTAGCCTAACTAATAGCTGATTAATATCATCTAGATCATGTTGTAAGCCAAAGCCAAATCGAATTCGATTATCTCGGCAGTCAACTTTAACTTTTAAGCTATTTAATGCAATGGATAAGTTTTTGCATATTTCTCGGTCTGCTAATTTGAATGTTAAAAAATGTCCATGAACATACTCGGGAATATACAATAAGTTACGGTAGTTTAATAATGGGTGTTTTGATGTACTGATTGATTGTAGAAAAGCTTGCTGCAGGGCAAAGACATGTTGGTGGACAGTTTCTACGGTGATTTTATTTTCTTGCCATAAATCAAATACTGCATTTAGCCTATAAATACCGGTAGGATCGAAAGTAGCTCCTGCAAATCGTTGGCCGTGACTATCATAGCCTATCACTGAGGAATCACTTTCCTCCAATTGTGAAAAATTTGCAAACCAGCCTGTATTCCATGGACGCAACTGGTTAGCTTTAGGCGGTGAGAGTAAAAAGCAGCAGCCTTCTCCAGACTGTGCATACTTATAGCCACCAGCCAAAAAAAATACATTATTAGCAATTTCAGATAAATCTACAGGTATGGCAGCAAAACTATGATAGCCATCGACAATGAGTATGCTGCATTGAGAAGATAGCTTTTCAATCACTTCATTTAGATTTTGAACAGTGTAGCCAGAGTTGAAAAAGGTATGGCTAAAAAAAATGATGTCATATTTTTTTGTATTAGCGGCCTGATAAAATCGCTCAATAAAACCATTAAATGGTTCTGTATTAACAACAGTAGTCTCGGTCCATTTTTCTTCATTCAAGCGTTTTAGCTGTCGGCTAAAACTATAAAACTCACTATCAGTGGTTAATACTGTTAGTTTCTTTCTAGCAGGAAAGCAGGAAATTAACCTGACTAATAGCTCGTGAGTACTAGGTGCGAAAGTAACTTGCTCTGGATAAGGATAGTTGAGTAATCGGCTGATATGCCGTTGTGCTTTTGGGATGATACTAGAAAAAATATATTGCCACTTATCATCAACCAATCTGGCAGAGTCATGCCAATAACGCATCATTGCCTGTAGTGTTACATCTGGCCAAAAATGATGACTATGGGCTGTAAACCACAGGGTATCAGTTTGATACTGGTTAAATTGTTGGTACCAATGTTTATACATCTAATACTTCGCAACGATAATTTATTTAATAACGGGTTACTGACTTCAGCTGCAACTTGGTATTTGGCAATAGAATAGCAAAGAAAAGATGAATAGGTGAGAAATGGTTAATAACTAATAACATGAGCTGCTACATCAAGGCTTGTAGTAGCAGCTTAAGTGAGTATTTGGAAATAGCCAGTTGGAAATATGAGAGGTGACCTTATGTTCCAGATAAGTAAAAACCTAGCGACTGCTTGATGGTATCTGGTAATTCAGGTCTGCTTGAGCTTGGTATTAAGAAAGTAGAAAGGGTAAATAAATCAGTGAACACTTTATTGCCACTCGCGGCTTTGGCAAGGTAGTCATGACCGGAAGAACCACCAGTACCTACTTTTCGGCCAAGCATGCGTAAAGCCATTTGGGCATGACGAGTTCGCCAAGCGGAGAAACGCTCATCGATATCCATTAAACAGGTCAATAGTTTATAAGGCTGTTGTAACATCGGCTCATCTCTATATAGGCTGATAAACAGAGCGGCTAAAAAAGCATCCTGACTAATTCGATAAAACCCCGTATCAAATTGCAACTGATAGGCTTTGGGTTCTAGTAGTTGCTTAAATTGATTACGAGTGTCAGCCAGACTGTTTAATTGCTGATCTTTTTCGTCTGCGCCTAAATGAGGGTTGTTGGTAATGATTTGCTCGTCTCGGTTTAACATATTATTAACTGCTTGCTGATAGCTTTGCCAGAAATTAAATTCACCAAAATTTAGGAAAGGTAATCTGGCTAACCATTGATCTATTTGTTCTAGTAAGCTGGGTTGCAATTCGAGATTTTTTAAATATTCCTGATGCTCTGTTTTGAGTCGACGATAAAAGTTCTGTTGGTCAAAAGCAATGCGATAACGACTTTTTAGACCAAAACGAATTTCTATTTCTTTAAACTGTACGCTTTGAAATCCAGACGCAGGTACTAAGTAATCTCTAAAATCAAGGAAGTCTAAAGGGGTCATGGTTTCAAGTACGTTTACTTGTTCAATCATTAATGTCTGTATGGCTAAGATGCGCTCCAACCGATGAGTAGCTACCCCTAGCTGTTTGTCATCTATAGGTTTTTGTTCAAATACGGTTTGGATTGTGCGTAGTTCATGTAGTATTTGTTTGAACCAGAGCTCATAAGCTTGATGGGTGATGATAAACAGCATTTCATCATGAGCAGTGTTATTGTAATCGCTACTTAGTAAGTGCTGACTATCTAATAGTTTATTGAGCTGTAGGTAATCGCCATAATATACGTCTTGATTTTTTTTCATTGTGCATCCTGCCTTATGTTTGTTATTAATTGATGTATATCAAAAATTACTTAATTGTATAGGATTAAGTTTAGGTTTAGCGAACAACCGCGTTTATTCTTTAGTTTTTAATGACTCCAAGCCCGGATAATCGATGAAATATCCAGGCTAGCTATCATCAGGACTTAGCCAGGTATAACATCAAGGACGAGGTAATGAAAATACTGCTATTAGTGTCTGCATTTAACGGCTTAAGTCAGCGTGTTTATGCTGAGCTTCGGCAAAGAAACTATTGGGTGTCAGTAGAATATGCTAGCACTGAACAGCAAATGAAAGAAGCTGTTGCTTTGTTTGAACCTGAGTTGGTTATTTGCCCTTTTTTAAAACAGGCAATACCCCGCTCGATTTGGCAGCACTACCTTTGTTGGATTGTTCATCCTGGGATTAAAGGCGATCGAGGGCCATCCGCATTGGATTGGGCTATTTACCAGCAAAAGCACTATTGGGGAGTAACATTAGTTGAGGCTGCAGAGGAGTATGATGCAGGTGATATATGGGGAAGCCAATCATTCAAACTGCCAAAGGCTAATAAGTCAACTACTTATCGTCACCAAATCACTGAAGCGGCTGTGGAGTTAATTTTAACAGCTCTTAAACAATTGGAAGCAAAAACATATAAGCCCGAGCCTTTAGATTACACTAAACATGATGTAAAGGGGAACTGGCAACCATTAATGAAACAAAACCAGCGGAGTATTGACTGGCAGCAGGATAGTACTACTGAAATATTAGCAAAACTTCGTGCTGCAGAAAGTTTTCCTGGTGTAAAAGATTTGATTAATGGCAAAGCTTATTATTTATTTAATGCGCATCAAGAAAAAATCCTCAATAAAACTAGAAATGCTTCACCTGGAGAAATTATTGCACAAAAAAGTCAGGCAATTTGTCGTGCAACTCGTGATGGTGCTATTTGGTTAACTCATTTAAAACAAGTGAGTGTGGTTGAGCCCAAGATTAAGTTGCCTGCGGCAGAGTATTTAGCAGATCATTTACAACAAGTGCCTGAACTAGTTGATGAAGGATTGCCAGGTTTTGACCCTGCGACATGGCAGGACATTCACTATGAGGAAGATGCTCAAGTAGGGTATTTGCACTTTAACTTTTATAATGGAGCAATGAGTACAGGGCAGTGTTACCGTTTATTAAAAGCCTATCGGGAAGCTTTGGAAAGGCCAACTCAAGTACTGGTTTTAATGGGAGGGACTGATTTTTGGGCAAACGGTATTAACCTGAATACTATTGAAGCCAGTCCCGAGCCTGGTTTAGAAGCTTGGGAAAACTTAAAACAAATAAATGACTTGGTTGAAGCAATTCTAACGACAGAAAACAAACTGACAATAGCTGCATTGAAAGAAAATGCAGCTGCAGGTGGTGTAATGTTGGCGCTTGCCTGTGACAAAGTATTAATCCGAGAAGGTGTTATTTTGTCTCCTTATTATCAGCACATGGGGCTTTATGGTTCTGAATATTGGAGCTTTAATCTGCCTCGGCGAGTAGGTGAGCAACAGGCTAGCAAGCTAATGGCAAATTGTCTTCCATTACTGGCAACAGAAGCTGTAAAAGTGGGCTTGGCTGATGAAGTTTTACCTTCTCAACCAAAGGGTTTTTTACGCAGCCTTCATAAGGTTTGTGAGTGGTATAGCCATAAGAAAACAGTGAGACAGCTTATTCTTCGTAAACAACAGTTACTTCGTTTGAATCAGCAATTAAAACCATTAAAACAGTACCGAGAGGAAGAAGAGGCTAAAATGTGGCAATGTTTTATGGCTCCGGAAAGTGCCTTTCATCAAGCAAGAAAGCAGTTTGTTTATAAACTGCCAGTATCTGCTGCACCTTCTTATTTGGCAGTTCATCGACAAGCAGCTCTTTCACAGCATAACCAGCAAAAATCTGCTTAGAAGTGATTATAAAAACTGTTATACCTATAGAGTTGCAGCACAGTAAAGGTTATTATGATTTTATAATATCTAAAAATAAATCGTGATTTGTATGGTTTAATTTAGTGCTTTGTTGCTCGACGGCCGTCCCTAAAAACCCTACACTTTTGGTATATAATACTTATTTTTGTGAACTTGTATTATAGAGTGGTTAGTAATGAAATGGCTAGGGTTGATTGCAGTACTAGTAGTTGTAACAATTGTAATATTAGCAAGCAAAGGACAACTACCAGCAGAAATAAAGGCCTTATATGACTTTCCTGGAGGGGACAAAGTAGGTCATATACTGTTGATGGGGACATTAAGCTTTTTTGTCAATTTGGCTGTTGTCAGTACTTTGGTGGCTAGGCCAACACGAAAAATAGTTATTACTACTGCTATTCTTGGGCTGGCTATAACGTTGGAGGAAATCACTCAACAGTTCTTTTCAACGAGAACTTTTTCATTATTGGATCTATTGGCTAGCTTTCTGGGATTGACAATAGCTGCTGTTATAGTCAACTTCATAGCAGGTAAAAAGCAGTCGTAGAAATAAAAAATCAACCAACTATACCCTTCACGAATGACTTTTAGGGTTTGTTGTCATCACTCCTCACCCCAATCACCTATTATTTATAGGCTCATGGGGCCTCGTCGCTCGACGGCCGCCCCTAAAAGCCATTCGTATTGGCTATAAAGTTTTAAATAGCGTTTTATTTTTTCCCATGAAACAAGCTTAAAGTTTGTTTTTTCACGCTGTCTACCTTTTGAATCAAAGCTTATTGGTTCATCATTGCCGTCTTGCACTACCATTAAGCCTTGAGGGTATTGTGCACCAATTGTTTGAGCTGTAATAGCTATACCATCAGTATGGCTGGAGCCATCAACTAGCCCTTTGTTTATTTGAAAACGGCCAATGAACTCTGGTTGTTGGCTTAGAGGTTGGTGATTAAGCTGGTAGACAGCATAGTGATCATCTCCTTGGCTTGAAGCAATCAAATATTGCTGTCCTTGTTGTGGTTGGTATAAAGCAAGGCCTTCGACATCGGCCCTTAAGTGAGCGTTTTGGGGGAGGGAGTTAAGCCAATGGCATTGGTATTCTTCCTCAGACGGATCCCAGATACGTTTATAGGGCACACCAAAACTAGCAACCGTGTCGATGAGGAGTGGTAAACCTGGCTTTGTACTAAGCTGATCTGTTTGATAAGGAATTTGCCAAATGCCTACTTGCTCTTGGCTAGCATAAAGCTGTTGTCGCTGAGGGTCTATAACCAGCCCTTCTAGTTGAGGCAGGTCTCCATCATCTTCTTGGCATGGTGACCAACGAGGATCGCTCTCTGTATTAAAATCTGATGGCAATAAATGATATGTATTAACCTTGTAACTTATTTTTCCTATGGGTGTGGTATAAAAGCTAACTTGAGCTATTTTGGTATGGTTTGCCTGGGTAACAAAGCCCATACTTTGTTGCTGTTTCTGATTATAATGAACAGCTAACCCGTATGCAGTATTCTTAGTTTTGACATCATCAATTGATCGACTAAATAACATAGGAACACTATTTGATGTAATATCTGTTAATACAGGTTTTTTTTCACTTTGATAATCAATTGAGAATATTTTTAGTTTGTCAGTCCCCCTATCAGTAACAACGGCAAAATCCATTTGACTATCTTCTAGTAAATAGCCAGTTAAAATATCGACATTATTATAGCGGCCTTGTAAACCAGTAATTTGATTTTTTTCTGGAATGATTTGTTGAAGCATATCTCCTTGTAAATTAAAAACGGCTAATCCCCCTTTTTTTAATGTGCCAATAATTAGGCTTTTAGAGCTATCGTGGGGGTTAACCCAAACAGCAGGGTCATCAGCATCTGACTCACTGTCCCATTTATCATCAAAAAATGTACGGGTTTCCTGGTTGGCTGTAACTGAGTTTATAGCTGAATAGTTATCATCTGAGCTACTTTGGGCAAAGGTAATGTTTGTAAATAAAATTGCAGAGTAGAGAATTTTTTGAACTATATATTGGTTTATATGCATTGTAAGTCCTTTTTTAAATAATGAATAAATTGATTAAAGGTTTCAAATATCAATAATGCATTTTACTATAGCGCTAGTGTGTTACAAAATAAAAAGCTAGTACAGAGGATGGTACATATCAAAAAATTCTGGATAAGCATATGCGGATAATTTAGGGAGAGTAAAAATAAAGTTTATTATCATGTTGTAAAGCCATACTTATGGTAGTTCTGTTGCTTTAGACATTCTTGATCAAACGGCCTACAATGCAGCTACACTACGTTGCAATCAATACTATGGGAGTGTTTATGCAATCGCACGTTCTTGCGGCATTAACTGAAGCAAAGCAGGCTCTGGACAACTTGTTGTCTAATGAGGCGATGATCGAGCAAATCACTAAAGCAGCAGCAGCATTAACAGCCACTTTTAAGCAGGGTGGGCATGTATATAGTTGTGGTAATGGTGGTTCAATGTGTGATGCTATGCACTTTGCAGAAGAGCTATCAGGACGCTACCGACTTAATCGGAAAGGTCTACCAGCTATTGCTATCAGTGATCCCAGCCACTTAAGCTGTGTATCAAATGACTTTGGTTATGAACATGTCTTTGCTCGTTATGTAGACAGCCATGCGCGTGCAGGGGACACCTTACTAGCTATTAGTACCAGTGGTACCAGCAAGAATATTATTGCTGCAGCAGAAGTAGCCAAACAAAAAGGAGTAACTGTAATTGGGATGACGGGGAAAACTAATTGTGCGTTAGGTGATCTAGCAGATATCCATATTTGTACACCAGGCGGACAATTTGCTGACCGGGTGCAGGAGCTGCATATTAAAGTCATCCATATTTTTATGGAGTTAGTAGAGCGCGAATTATTTCCTGAAAACTATCAATAACTTGCCTGCCTGTTACTAGATGTTTTTAGGAGCACCTGGAAAATAGATTGCTAAGCTAACAGTCCTCCCAAATAGCCTCAAAAGTAGAAGAGGCTAAGAGGATTTTTTGGTAAACTAGTGTGATGCAAATGGATGTTTAGTTAAAAAAAACTATAAATAAATTTTTGAATGCCCACTATCTTTTATTAAAGACTATCCTGATATTTTTGGTGGGCTTAAACCCATTTTGGTATTTGTCTACATAAAACTAAAACAATCAATCATTCAATCTTATCTATACTACTCGCTTCGTATAAGTAAAGTTACTCAAGCGCGATTAGTAAAAGCGGTTAGCGATTTGGATGCGATCTGCTTTCATATTTGTATTGAATATAATTCATAGAGTTCATTTCTTATTAGTTTTCAACTGTAAAATAGGATAACAGTCACGGAACCAGCTCAGCTGACCTCTTATTCTATACTGCAGAAACTTGTACAAACCAAGGTATGCAGTGATGAAACCCATTTTACGCTGGAGCATCATGGCTGTTTTGGCTACTGTCTTATATGGAGGTCCAAGCTATGCAGACTTATCCGAGCCAGACCAAAACACACTAACCAAGAATCTTGAGACGCTTGCAAAAGGTTGGAGCCAGGCTGATGCGAGTAGTGCATTCAAAATCTTTCGGCAAAACAGCTATGCAAGAGAAGATTACAGTAAATTTTTTAAAGACTTTTTTCAACACCAGGCTTTTACTGACCACCTAAAGGTTTACTTTGGCTATTTAGGTTTTGCGTTTTCCGAAAAATACCAAGATATACGCCAAAAGGTTAATCCGGCGTTAGCAGAGGTTTTGGCGAACAAATTATTGAAGCCATTTGATGAACAGGGCCAACAATTAGCAGAGTGGTTTGAGCAGAATCCTGAAGAAGCTAGATCGTTTTTTAATCAGCTGGCGTTCTTGAATCAATACAGCCAAACAGAAGCAATTGCTATTAATCTACGACGCGTCTATCAATATATATGGCAACAAATACCTTTAGTTGATGCACCAATTAGAGACAATAACTATCAGTGGTGGCCTCATATAAAACAGCAGTTGGCTATTAATTACCTCGATGCTAACCAAAGCCAGGTACCCAATGAGTTAGTGGGCCATTGGGGTGGTCGACGACAAAAGCTATTAGAAAACTATGGTCTATTACTGCTTGATAATGACCAACTCCTGGATCATGAAGTCAAACAAATCAGTCAACTAATTTCCAAGTTACCAAAACAGTTGCTCAATATCCGTTTTATTCATATTCAAACCCAGCATTCTCAGCTGATAAAAAGAGGTGTTGTCAATAGTAATGAAGTTGTGAACACTTATGAGAGTAATACGGTTAGTTTGAGTTTGCCCAAACTGACGTCTGTCAATAGTGATCTAGTGGTTAAGCGGCCCGCTACAAGCAGTGTTGCAGCTAGACAACACTTCTTACAACTACTGTTAGCAGAGTTAGGAAAAGAATTAGCTAAAAGGCAAACGGCTAACGCTAAAAGTAAAACCAAGCTGGGTCAAACTGTTGTAGTAGATGGAGAGCTTGCAAGTTCTATCAGTAGCTGGCTGTTTGCTACGCATCAAACATTAGCTAATGCTGTGGAGTCTTGGCAGCAAGGCCAAACAGGTGCTATAAAGCAGTTGTTTAGAGTTGCTGAATTGCTGAGTGAAGGCAAACCAAAAACCATCGCATTTGATTTTGCTAGCGAAAAAATCAGTTTTTCCTTACTTAAGTTAGCACGTGATGAGGAAGGTAAAATCACTTCACTGGTAACTACTCAAGCTCAATATGATTTTACCTATGATGAATCGGGTGCTTTGGTTGATATAAAAATAATTTAATCAAAGTTTTGGAAAACTTAGTTTTATAGGGGCTATTTGTTTTGCTGGGAAACTAACCACACCAACAATCTGTCTTCCTACTAACCCTCCACCTAACTCTCCACAACTATACAAGTCAGTTACTTGTATATTGCTTTTTTAATACCAATTTCACTTCCAATGTCTACATATATCATATTGATGGGTCTGAGTATTCCATTATAACTCTTTATTTTTGGGTATAAAGTACACTGTTTGGTTTGAATGCCCAGGAAATTTGATATTCAATGAAAGATTTAGGTTAGTTATTGTAGTTGATTAAAAGATCGGTTAATTTGCTATACATTTGATTTGGTTTTAGCGGGAATAGGTGTGAAATCTTTAACGTACCAAGATATTGAAGCAAATATAGAAAGAGCTTCTTTGCAAAAAGGGAAGGATTATTTTTTAAGCGGTCATGTAAATAGCCTGCATTGGGATAGTGAAAATGAAGTGATCGAGGCGAAAGTAGCAGGCCGTTATCCTTACACACAAGAGATCTTCCTCACTAAAAATGGTCGTAGAGTAGATATCGATGGTTATTGCTCATGTCCTATGGACTATAATTGTAAGCACGTAGCAGCAGTCCTATTAGAATATTTAGGTCAGCGGGATGCTATTACTGAAGCGAAATATCAAGAGAGTCGATCAAATTTTCACTCCTGGCAAGAGCAATTTCAGGTAGCACTGGCTGAAGAAAAATCAGATGAATCCCATACTAAATTTGAGGCTTACCCTGGTATTGAATTTATAGTATATATTCTCAAACCTATAAATGACAGGGATTTTTCCATTAGCCGTTATTACACCAAGAAATATAAAAAAGGTGGTTTTGCATCGCTGAAGCGTTATGTTAATAATTGGTATCACCGAAATGATATCAGCTCGCAGGATGATAATACTATTAATAATATATTAGGGTATGCGGCTGAATTATCAGAGGCACGTAACCCTTACTTATTGCTTAATCAGCTAGTAAATTGTGGGCGTGCTTATTTAAATGAGTTTGATCCTAATAACCTGTTAACTAAGGGAAAATTACTCAATGTTGTGTTTAACTGGGAGGAACAGAATCACTTAAAAAAATTAAAAGTTAATTTAGATAATTTCAAAAATGATGATTGGATGATTCTAGCAACACATCCAGCTTGCTATTTTAATAAAACCACCAGGCAAGTAGGTAGAATTAATAGTCAGTTAGGCTATGAGCTGTTACTGATGCTCAGAACCATGCCTGCAGTAGATACTAAACAGCAACTTGAAGTTGCTGGTTTATTAAGAACTCAATTAGCCAGCCATAATATCCCACTACCAGTAGAGTGGAAAATAGTGGAAGTTAATGAACAGCCAATACCGAAGTTACTGATTACTAAAAGTTTGGATGAACAAAGGTATATTGGTGAGCTGGTTTTTGAATATGGAGAACATGAGCTTCCTTACTTAGGAGAGAAGGAACTTAGTCAGAGAATAATTGTTAAAAATAATATTGAATACAAAGTTTTATTAAAGCCAGATCAAGAGCAGGAAGCGGCTAGGCTTCTGGATGAATATAATTATACACTAATCGATACCAGTGAAGAGGAGCCTACAGAACAAGCTGAAAAAACCGTTGTTAATATTGCAAGCTGTCCGGGAGACTATTACCAGTTTACAACAGAAGTGGTTCCTATTCTTGAGGAGAGTGGTTGGCTGGTTGATGAAACAGATGTAACAGAGCAGTTTAATGCAATTGATTCCTGGGAATTAACGACTAATAATGAAGGATCAAACTGGTTTTCTCTTGCTTTAGATATTGATATTAATGGCAATAAAGTGGCTGTTCTGCCATTAATCGTTCAGTGGCTTGAATCCTCAGCTGATTATAAAATTGAGCATGCCAAAAAACCGGCTTGTTTACCTCATCCTGATTATGGGTGGATTGTTGTACCGGCAGAAACTATTAATTCCATTCTGGATATTCTGGTTGAACTGTATGATCGTCCAACTTTAACTGAAGATGGTAAACTAAAAATTACCTATGCCAATGCGGTCAGGTTGCAAGCATTAGCTGAAGCATTACAACAAGTACGTTGGTTGGGTGATAAATCAATCAAATCACTAAGTCAAAACCTAGCTAATTTTAAAGGAATTAAAAAACTAAAACCACCAAGAGGATTGAAAGCCACTTTACGTGATTATCAACAAGAAGGTGTTGAATGGCTACAATTTTTAAGAGCTTATAAGTTTGGTGGTATATTAGCGGATGATATGGGCTTGGGCAAAACCATTCAAGTGCTATCACATATTCAGCTAGAAAAAGAGCGGGGGCGATTAAAGCAGCCTGCAATGGTAGTTGTTCCCACCAGTGTATTGGGTAACTGGGAGAAGGAGGCTGCTAAATTTACCCCCAAACTGAATACACATGTCTGGTATGGATCGGATCGAGGTGAACATTATGAGCTTTTACCAGATTATCAACTCATTATTACTAGTTATGGCACATTTCACCGAGATGCAGAGGAATTAGCTGAATATGAATACCATATGCTGATTTTAGATGAAGCGCAGTATATAAAAAATAGTAAATCTAAAATAGCGACAGCCGTTAGATTGATTAAAGCCAATCATTATCTTTGTATGACTGGCACACCACTTGAAAATCATTTAGGCGAATTGTGGGCTTTATATGATTTTTTGATGCCTGGTTTCCTTGGTCACGAAAAAAGTTTTAACCGTTTATTCCGTAAACCAATTGAGATAGAAGGTGCTCAGCAAAGGCATCATGAGCTATCTCAGCGGGTTAGACCTTTCTTGCTAAGAAGAACCAAAGACTCTGTTGCTGATGAACTCCCAGAAAAAACAGAAATGATTAGAAGTATAGAGTTGGGCAGTAGTCAACAAAAGCTTTATGAAAGCATTCGACTAAGTATGGAGAAAAAAGTAAGGAACCTACTAAAAACTAAAGGCTTAAACCGCAGTCGCATAGAAATACTCGATGCCTTAATGAAACTACGCCAAGTGTGCTGTGATCCGAGTTTGGTTAAGCTTGATAAGGCAAAAAAAGTAAAGCAGTCAGCTAAATTAAGCCTATTAAAAGAATTGCTAGTAGAATTATTAGAAGAAAATAGAAAAATCTTATTGTTTTCACAGTTTACTTCAATGTTAACAATTATAGAAAAAGAACTGACTAACCTGAAAATACCTTATGTTAAGTTAACAGGTAAAACTCGTAAACGTGAAGAAGTAATCAGTAAATTTCAGAGTGGTGAGGTACCAGTATTCTTAATTAGCTTGAAAGCAGGTGGAGTAGGTTTAAATCTAACTCAAGCTGATACAGTTATCCATTATGATCCCTGGTGGAACCCTGCAGTTGAACAACAAGCAACAGACAGAGCTTATAGAATAGGACAGGATAAACCGGTGTTTGTTTATCGGTTGATCTGTTCTGAAACAGTAGAAGAAAAAATACTAACTATGCAAGAGAGAAAACAACAGTTAGCAGATGGTATTTATAATAATAAAGCGGGGGAGCAGTTAGGATTAACTGGTGAAGATATATTGGATTTATTTAAATCTAATGTATAAAAAGCATACCCTATCTTAGCTAAAACCAGTAAATTTAGCTAAGATAGGGTATTTTGGTTTTATATTTGTAAATAATTTGTATATATAATAAAGTATCAATTTTCTTAACTAACAAAGTTATTGATTAAACCAGGTATCTTTTCCTTTGATAAATGAGTCTGATGACTCCATTGGTTCTAACTCCCAGTTTGGAGTATCTTTACTAATATTGCTTTTAAAGTGACAGGTAGGGCAGCCAATAATTTCGAAATCAATTTTGTTTACTGGACTTGAGCAGTTAGGGCAAATTACCTCCGGCTCATATTCTTTATTTAATTTCTTGTCGTCTAACATAAGAATCTCCTCCCTATTATGAATAGTAATAACTTATATGGGAAGTTAAGTTGTATTGCTATTCGAAAATGGCTTTTAAAGCTTGTTTCTATAATTTTTTGCTGCCTCCATTTTCTATAAGCTTAACCTGAATTGTGTTTTAATTTATTTGAGCTTGTTTTTTGTTGTTTTGATTTTGAGCAATCTTTTTATCATCTTTGATAGTAAAAACAAAGTTTTTAGGTTGATTAGGTGGTCAATTAAACACTATGCATGCAAAGAAGTTGTTATAAAACAATAGGATAAATATATTCATATAGTGTAGAAGTTTATGTTTGGGAATATCTATAACAAAAAAATATATGAAGATTATTTAAATAACTATAATGAAATATAAAAATTTGAGTTAAATAACTTGCCAGCTATTGAACTATTTTTTCTTGGACTGGATTGTAACTAGTACCAGTATAGCCATATAAGTTGTTTTAATTTGTATATTCATGTGGTCGTTTCAGGAGTAAAAGTAATAGCTTTATTGAATAATAGATCATATTGTGATAATTCCTGATCTTTACTTGTCTTGTGAAAGCGTATAGGATTTTTTAAAAACAGGTTAACGATTTAAGAGTGGCGGATTCAACTAACAAGTGCAACTCCGCTTTTTAAATTCCCTACTGACGCAATGTTCTGGCAAGAGATCGACTCATCATCTCTTCAGGTGTTTTATATCCAAGTGTTTTACGAGGCCTATTGTTAAGTTGTTAATTTAGCAATTTCACTATATTTTCGTCATCAAATGCTTGATGTAAGTACTAATATCACGATGAGAATAAAACAGTTTTTCTTTAAGCACCTATATAGTAAAGAGCCTGAATTTTTTGCTAACCACTTTCCAGGCGAAATATATCAGCGCTCAACAGAATTTGAACGCTATACACAATTTTGGTTTTCTTTGATCAATCAAGCTTTTGACTCACTGTTATTTGCTATTGCTGCCGCGCTTACAATTTTTTTAATTAGTCCATTAATTGGCTTTTATGAGCTTAATGTCAGGAATTTTAGTAACAGCTTTGGAGCAAATGGTTGCACAGTTTAAAGAGTACCTGGAAATGGAGGCAATTACTTACCGTGTAGCAGAAGTGATTGAAACTAAGCAGCCAATACCCAAACCAACAATTAGTATAAATGCTTCAAAACTAATACGTAAAAATGAATCTAATATAAGTACTAAACCATGTGTATTAACAATGGATAATGTAACTTATCGTTTTTCTGAACAGACAGAACCTATTATTTCTGGTACTTCCTTTGAGGTCAAACAAGGAGAGATTTTTAGTTTAGTGGGTAATAGTGGTTGTGGCAAAACGACCTGCTTAGAAGTACTAACTGGCCGGCGTATAGTAACTACAGGTCAAGTTAAATTTTTAGGTGTACCTGTATCTGGCCGAGTTTCATGTGGTTATGTATTTGCTGATGATGAGTTTATTACTGGCTCAGTAACAAATTTTGTTAGCAGCTATGGTAAAGCCAATAAAGATAAAGTGCTAAATGTACTTAAGTTAGTAGAACTAGAAAGAAGACTAGGCTTTTATGTGGATGAAAATCCTCCTTATATATTGTCTAAACATGATTTAAGCCGTGGTGAAATTCAGCGACTAATGCTAGCAATGGCTTTATCTCGTTCACAGGATTGTATTATTTTTGATGAAGCATTTAGTCATATTGGCTTAGAGCAAAGTCAACGAATAATTACAAGATTAAAAAAATTAGGAACAACTTTAATTATGGCAACCCATCGTCCAGAAATTCAAAAATTGTCTGACAAAATATATCAGATGCCCTAAAAGTTATCAGAAGTATCAAATCTATACTTAGCCAAGTACTAAAATTCAATACTTTGATAGTAAAGAAGTGAAGCTTTGCTGATCCTGTTATAGTTACATTGGTATGGTTATTAAAAGTATCTCATGCTTTGGGTACCATTCTATTGAAAACTAACTAGGCGCAGTAGATGGAAAAAGAAGAGTTAATTGCTAGAACTGACCTGGCAACTATACCAGCTAATCGTCGTTTGGTGGACGAGCTCTACGCTCACGGTTATCTAACTGCTGAAGGCAAAGCTTATGCATTGAACTTGCTACATCCTCATAACCAGTGGGGTTTGTGGGTATCAAGACTACTGCTTATCTTGGGTACAGCTTTGGTGCTTGCTGGGGTGATTTACTTTTTTGCTTTTAACTGGGCCAGGTTAACACCAATAATTAAATTTACAACAATTCAAACAGGATTAGTTGGATGTTTAATCGCTGCTTATAGTTATTCACTGCAAAAACTTGTCGGGAAAATATTTCTATTAGCAGCTTCGGTGTTGGTAGGTGTATTTCTAGCGGTATTTGGTCAGGTTTATCAAACAGGTGCTGATGCTTATCAGTTATTTATGGGGTGGGCGTTATTAACCCTTGGCTGGACTATTATTGCTAACTTCTCTGTACAATGGCTACTTTGGTTAATAATTTGTAATATCTTTGTCTTATTGTGGTGGGAGCAATCAGCTTTACCTTCCCGTTCAATGGAAGACCTGCTGTATAGTTTACTACTAGGCATTAATGGACTTGCCTTAGCCTTGAGAGAATACGCTGCTCAACATAACTATAACTGGCTATCAGCTCAGTGGCTTAGAGCTATTCTAGTAATAGCTTTATCTATATTCTTGGCTATCCCAATTGAGTACTGCATTATTGATCCTGGCTCAGCGCATGTCTCCACTTATATTAGTGCACTATTTGGTGGTGTCGCTTTGGTTGGTGGTTTTTGGGTATACCGTTTTATATTGTTTGATATGTGGGCGCTAGCAACAATAGTACTTACTTGTTGTGTTGTTGCTACCACAGCTACTTTTAAAATATTTTTTGAACTTATAGGTAAGTATGAGTCAGTTACTTTTCTATTGATGGGGTTGGCTACATTAGGTGTATTTACTATTGCACTGATTTATCTTCGAGCTGTTGTACATAAAATGGAGGCTACTCGTGACTGATTTAACGACTAATCAAAATACTGGTTACAGTGCTGAGAGTTTGTTAGCTAAGTTAGTTGATCAGTCATTAACTATTGGCAACCCTGATCAGTTAAAGCGCTTTATAATAGCTCAACAGCAAGTATCTGAATTGCCATTATATTTACGTTGTTTGATCGGTGTTGGTGCATTTATAGCTTCACTTTGCTTTATTGCTTTCTTGTTCTTAGTAGAACTGATTCAATTTAACAATGAGGCTGAATTAGTGTTATGGGGGCTGGTATTCACTGCAGTGGCTATCACTTTATTAAAAGTTGCAGGTGAGGTACATAACGCCAAACAAAGCTTTTTCATTCAGTTGTCATTTGTAGCAATGGCTATGGGTAAAACTTTGTTTGTATTAGGAGTTGGTATTGCAACTGAGTCTGCATGGGGAGTGACTTGTGCAATATTAATAATTACACTCATAACTTATTCAGTCTATCGTATTTCTATTGATCGGTTTTTATCTAGCTTTGCTGTTTTAGCTTCGGTAATGGCAAATATTTTTTGGGATAAAGACTTAGTTAGTGTAAGGGAGATTGTATTTAATGTTTTTTTGTTTCTTCAGTTATTAATTGCAGCATTATTGCTTTGTTATGAAAAAGTAAAACGATCTTTGATTCCTTTATCATATGCCTTTGTGTTTTCTATCATATGGGCAATATTAATATTAATGGATACATCTCAATTTGGCTATAGAAATGAACAAGAACTAATTAGCATAATGTTACCAAGCTGTATGTTATCAATTAGTTTGATAGCTTGTATGGGATGGGTTGCAGGTAGCTTTTCTATGCTAAAAAGCGTACCAATGGTATTAGCTACTTTAGTTGTAATTATAATAGGTTTTTTATCCATACCAGGTGTTACTTTATCGATTCTTTTACTGGTATTAGGGTATGCCAAACATGAGAATATATTGTCTGTTACTGGGGTATTATTCTTGCCCTATTGTCTTGTAGTATTTTATTACAATCTTGATATTACATTGTTACATAAATCAGTATTGCTGATATTGAGTGGTTTAGTGCTGTTAGCTGGTCGTTTTTGTATCACTTATCAAGGGTGGGATAAATGCAAAGAAAATTATTAGTCATTTGTTCATTGTTGGTTCTAGTAATACTTAATTATGCAATATTTAAAAAAGAACAAACAATTGCCCATGGTGAAACACTCCTATTGGAGTTAGCGCCTGTTGACCCTCGCTCTTTACTACAAGGCGATTACATGGCTTTAGACTATGCTATTGCTAGAAAAGCTTCGACAAAAGAGTTATCGGCCCATCATCGTCGCGGTTTCATTGTTATTAAAGGTGATAACAATAATGTAGCTCAGTTTGTTCGTTTCTATGAGGGTAAGCCTTTAGAGGCTGAAGAGAAGCTATTACGGTTTCATCATAAATATAATCGGGTGCGTATTGTACCCCATTCATTTTTTTTTCAGGAAGGTCATGCAAAGTATTATGAAAATGCAAAGTATGGAGTATATAGATTTGATAATAGTGGTAACCGGGTCTTGGTTGGGCTGGCAGGTGATGACAGGCAAATGATTGAGCCTTCACTAGATAGGCCTAAAATAGAATGACTAGTGAGTCGAATAGTGTGATATTAAAATAGCCAATTCAGAGATAAGCATAATAGTTGCTATTACTTTTTATTATGAGAATCATATGGTTTAGATAATGAAAAATGATATACACTACAGTTTCTGGTTACTTTTAAACCAGAGGCTACTGGATAATTTATGCGTTGGTTATTGTGTAGCACTAGCTCAAGCAATGCATGTTACAGAGAAATGACAAATGAATATATATGTTGGTAATTTGGCTTATAGTACTACTGAAAATGACTTGAGAAAGTTATTTGAAGAGTTTGGTGAAGTTTCTACTGCAACTTTAATTAAGGATAAAATATCGGGTAAATCAAAAGGGTTTGGTTTTATAGAGATGCCAAGTAATGCTGAAGCAGAAACAGCAATTCGTGAGTTAAATGACAAGCCTGTAACTGGCCGAAAAATAAAAGTTAATCAAGCTAAGCCAAGAACTGAGAATCGCCAACAACGAAGACCAAGATATTGATAGTACATTAAGTTTTTTATATATTCTTTCAAGCTATAGCTGAAGTATAGGGCTAGCCTGTACGATGTAAGTTTTAACTTTTAACTTATGGTCTTTTGCAGGCTAGTTTTATTTGCTGGCTAATAAACCTCGGGTATTGGTAAGTTTTGTTTAGACCCTCTCTGTGAAAAAATTATGAAGAACCAGGCTAGGCTACCAAACAAGGTGAACCCTATAGTTAGTGGTATTACAGTCATATTAAAGCTTTGACCTACAATAAGCCCTAGTGGTAAAGAAATCAGTGTTGATATTGCTGAAATAATTGCTGCCGCTATACCTGCTATTCTCCCCATAGGCTCCATTGCTAACGCATTAAGATTGCCAAAGGCTAATGCAATCGAAACAAATCCAATCGTTGCATATATCATAAAAATAAAAAAAGGTGGCGCTCCATCAGATAATAAACAAATAATAAAAAAAACTACAGAACAAAATACTAATAGTTGAACAGCAATTAATGATAGTTTTTCCATACCATATTTTATTACCAGCTGAGCATTGGCTAAGGATGAAGCACCAAAAGCTAAGGCTAAGAGAGCAAAGTATAATGGAAACTTGTCACCTGTCAGGTATATGTCTTGAAAAATCTGTTGTGAAGAATAAAGATAACCAAGAAATCCACCAAATAAACAGCCAATAGCCACGGTGTAGCATAGGGTTGTTTTGGTGGCTACTACAGTTTTAACAGATTGAATGATGGTCTCAATATGGAACCGACTTCTTTTTTCTTGAGGTAAAGTCTCTCTCTGACGCATAGAAAACCAGACTAATATAATTAAGCCAAGAACTAAGAAAAATACGAAAATACCATGCCAGCTGGTAAATTGTAGAATTGCCTGACCAACACTAGGTGCTAGTGCTGGTACTAGAATAAAAACAGCGGTTACAAAAGATATGACTCTGGCCATATCTGTACCTTCGAATAAGTCTCTAACCATGGCCATTGAAACTGTACGTGGGCCAGCAGCTCCTAATCCTTGGAGAATACGACCAGCTAACATTTGCTCAAAGGAGTGAGAAAGCCAACAGATTAAAGTACCGGCTAAAAAACATAATAACCCTAACACTATGGCAGGTTTTCTTCCTATGCTGTCAGATAAAGGACCAAAGATAATAGGTCCAATAGCCATTCCTATAAACAAAAAAGCAATTACCAGTTGTGCGTCATTATCATTAGTAAGAGCTAACGAAGTTCGAATATCTGGCAGTGCAGGAAGTATTGCATCAATAGCAAGAGCAACTAATGCAGACATCATAGCAACCAGAGTAACGAATTCTGGAAACGATATTGGGCTTTGCGTAGAAAATTTTGAATTCATGTACACCTTCTACTTACTGATAATTTTAAATAGTAAACCTTTCGGTTATACCATAATAAGTGGATATTCGCTTTAAAAATATAAACAATCTATTGCGAATACGACTAAAGTTTATCTCGACTTTGAGGCTTATATTTATATAAAGGATATGAGTTTAACTGAAGCAGTGTTTTGATTAAGGGGACTCTCTTCTATATAAATATATCAATTTTAGCATAATGAAAATATATTTTATTGCTAAACTTACTTTAATGATACATGGTCGCTTTTTTATTGAGTAAATTTACTGGATTGAAGGTGTTAATAATTTTATTTGAACCTGATTGTTCATTGGTAGTATTGAGGTGTGCTTGTGAATTAAGAAGGCTATACCCGTCGCGAATCATTTTTAGGTTTTGTTATCATCGTTCCTCACCCCAATCACCTATTAATATAGGCTCATGAGGCTTCGTCACTTGATGGCCTCACCTAAAAACCCTACGCATTGGGTATATCTCGCAAGTTTCCATTTGACATTATTAAAGTAGATCGCAGCTTTATTTCTAACCGAACAAACTCAAATCGTGATCAAGAGTTGGTGAGAACTATTATTACAATGGCCCATAAACTTTTAAGCTAAAGATGATTGCTGAAGGTATAGAAGCAAAAGCTCAAGCTGACTTTGTTCGTCAAAAGCAGTGTGATTTGGGGTAGGACTATTTTTATAGGACACCCCAATCTTCTAATAGCTTCGAGCATCAATACTTTTCTTAGCTTATTTTTTAAACATTCTATTACTTTGTTGCTTTTAATAGACGACAAACCACTTTAATATATTACTTCATTCTGATGTACACTAAGTGGTTAGTTGAATCTGCGAAGGAGTATTTTGGTGTTTGTCGATAAAATTAATATACAAGAAAAATTTTTAAAATTCTCTGATTACTGGTCTCCCAAAGTGATAGCTGAGATGAGTGACTACCAATTTAAACTGGTTAAGATTAAAGGTAAATTTACATGGCATGATCATAAAGATACAGATGAAGTCTTTATAGTTATTGAGGGCTGTATGAGAATTGAGTTTCGAGATAATCAAGTGGAGCTTAGAGAAGGAGAAATGTTTGTTGTGCCTAAGGGAGTAGAACATAAGCCAGTTGCTGATGATGAATGTAAAATCATGCTTATTGAGCCGAGAGGAGTAGCCAATACAGGGGATGCTGGTGGCCAACTAACGGCCGATGATAATATTTGGATTTAAAAATAAAAATCATTCGCGAAGAGTATAGTTTTCAAAGTAGCAGTGAATACTATTTACACCATCTGTGGTGTTCAGCAATGATAATAAAACACAAAGCTGGTTGTACCCACTGCTACAGTTTAAGCACTATTCTAAAATAGTTCTGGCATTCAATGGTTGGACAGGGCGGTTATTAGATTGCTTTAATGTTTTTACAAGTTGTCTAGCTTGCTTTTGTGAAATTGTGATAGGTTGTTTTAATACTAACCATAATACGCCTTCAGAACAAGGTGGTGTGGTTAAAGAGCCATTAAAGCGATAATACTCATGAGACTTAGGTAGTAAGTCTGTAGCATTAAATGGCTTCGCTAAATTTTGTTTTGTATTTGCTTGATTAGGCATGGCTTGCCAAAGTTCTGCAAGCTTTTGATTTGCATCTCCATTTTTAAACATAACGCCTACAACAGCTAAATTACCTTTGCTATCTGCATGAACAAAGTGAGCTTCTAGCGGAAAGTGTTTGCCATCTATAGTATTTTCACTGGGCGAGTGGAAGTGAAACTGTTTAAGCTCATATTGGTTACCACTCAAAGTGATATTATTACCTGCTGGGTAATCTACTTGAATAGTGTGACCATTATTTTTGATTGTTGAAGCGAGAATATTATAGTTAAACTTAACTGGTGCTAAATTGGTGTTGATACTGTCTTTGATATCAATAGGTGACTGGTTTCTTCCTTGTTTACACATAATATAATGCTCGCCCCAGCTTGCGGGCCCATACTCACCTTTATACTCCCACTGACCACCATCTGTAGCATAGCTATAATTGAACAGTTGAGTTAAAAGAAGGGTAGAAACAGATAGCTTGTTTTTTAAAAGTGACTTCATTGGTAGATTACCTTGGAATGAGTAATACATGTAGGGTGTTTGTAGCATATTGAATGCAGGTAGTGAAACTTGTGGTTATATTGTGAGCTTGGTGTTTTATAATGCAGAATAAGATCGGTGTGAGACACAACTGCGATGGAGCTTCGCCACTTGATGGCCTCACTTAAAAATCCAATGCATTGGGTAAAGGTATCGTGTGGGAACGCTAAAAAGTCATTCTTTCAAAAAAACAAAATTCGGTTGGTGACATCATGCTTTTCAACTTCTTGGTAGTTTTGTTTTAGTAGTCGTTTTCGGTGCCAATTGTTGTATAGAGCGGTCCAACCAATGACTACGCAAAAAATAACAAAACCATCCAGAGTATGAGAGTAACCTCTAAGGATTGTAAATAAAGTATTCAAGCCAATAACTGCCAGGATACTGATTAGCCAATAAATACATCCTTGCACGTCTTGCCTGATTAACATCGGAATAGGGCCAAAAAAGAATACCGTATATGACATACTATCATAGGCTTTGGCCAGCTTACCTGAGTCAGATTTCAGTAGGTATTGAGTATCAGCCATTGTAAACCACCTACTCTGTGAGCAGTTGCAATCTCGAGCGGGCCTAAGATGAGCAGCTGATAGTCAGCTTTTTACCCCACTCGGGAGGAGGTTTAGCGTAGTGCTCCCTATCTGGCTGTTCAGCAAAAGGCTTTTTTAATAAGTTTAGCAGTTGATTGACTTCTGGGGGATTGCTACAAAAACGACACCTAACTTGCTACAAAATCGCTTTGCAAACATCCGTTCTGACTGAGCTTTCATGCTTGATGTTTTGCTACAAAATAGGGCGACGGATGCGTAATTTAGTGTTAAGAGGAAGTACATACCACTTCCGCAAGGTGCTTCCTGAAGATGTGCGAGGCACTTTCCGTAAGAGGGAAATAACTTTGTCATTACAAACCAAGTCGAGGCGCTTAGCGCGTTCTAAGTCAGCTGTCATGCTTGGTGCTATTGATACGGCTATCTATGAAATACGAGGCCTGTCAGACCCAGCTCAAAAAGAAGCTGTTTATAAAGAACTTGAAGGCTATTTAGATAAGTTCAGGATAACAGGTAAAGGAGGCATGCTTTGCAAGAACATAATTATACCGACAAAACCTGTCAGTGTGGCTGAAGAACCAGGGATTAAGTTAGAAGATGCCCATGCCCTATTTATCAGTGAAAAAATGCGGATGGACTGGACCGATAAAACTAAAGATTCTGGTGCATGCCCAGCTTTTAAATGTCTCATAGATATTCTAGGCAATATGGAAGCTAAAAAAGTTACCAAAAGAATTGCAATTGATTGTACTCGCCAGCTTTATGAGTATCCTGCGAAGCGTAATCAGGGAGAAAATAAAAACCTAAGTTTAAAGTGCCTTAAGAAGAAGGATGTACCTGTTATCGCACCACCAACAGCAGTAAAATATTTTACTCATATCTCTATGTTTTTTAACTGGCTGGAAAATAGAGAATACATTGATAGCAACCCATTTAGAGGGCTTAGACCCCGAGCTAAAAAAGCAGCCACAAGTAAGAAGGCATTCACCCCAGGTGAACTTGAAATGTTATTTAAGCAATACATAATAAAGGAGAAAAATAAAACAAAGGAATGGAAATTTTGGGTCCCAATGCTTGCTTTATATACTGGGGCTCGTTTAGAGGAAATAGCGCAACTAAATACAAGTGATGTGAAGCAGAAAGATGGTATCATATACCTCGATATTCATGACGACGAGAATAACCAACTAAAAAATAATTCATCCATACGTAAAGTACCTATACATATTGATGTACTGCAGATGGGTTTTTTGGCTTACTGTGAAAGTAGGAAAGATGAAACAAAGTTGTTTAACTTATTTCGTGCAAAAACAGGCCAATATGGTAGGACAGTAACCGCTTGGTTTTCTCATATTAAAAAAAGTTTAGGCCTTCCATCTACAAAAGTATTCCACAGTTTCCGCCATACCTTCAGGGACCTTGCAGTTGAGTCAGGCATTCCTAATGAGCACCTAAAGGCATTACTAGGCCACGCACAAGGCGACATGACACATGGTATATACGGCTCAGGGTTTAGCTTAAAGCTGCTCAATGAGAGTATGCAGCGGATTGACTATAGCTTTGTGAGGGAGCTTCTGGTTTAACTTATTCAGGCTCCCTCATTTAATCTTGAGGGGCCTTAAGCAGAGTTGGCAGTGTTAATTGTTTTCTAATTCAATAGCTTTTTTAAATTCAGCCAGCGTATTTATTTCTGCTAGTTCAATATCAAAGCTGTAGTCGGAATCAATAGCCCTGAGTGGTAGGCCAAGAGTTTTCGTCAGCTCTAAAGCAAAGGTTAGTGCCTCATCCCCAGTACTACTACAGCTTATGGTCTCAAGGTTGTCAGATAACCTAATTATTGTTTTTCTTCCAAAAGCTTTATATACACACTCAAAGACTGCGCCTATCATTTGGCCTTCTTTGGTATTTATTGTTCCTTTCAGGTTGGATATTACTGTAATAGCGTCTTGCTTATCAAAGGCAAGACCACCATTTATAAATAGGAGTAAATTAGCCACTAATCCAGCCAGAAAGTTAAAAATTGTGGGAAGTTTTCAAAGGTTTCTGTTTCTCTGTAGTCTTCTGCTAAATGCCGCCAAACCACTTGTCCAGCCCTTGGGTGACCTTCACAAAATAAAGACACATAAGACTCGCCGTTATCAAGAACTACAACTGCATTATGTTCCAGTTTCGGGAGGCCTTCAGCATAATATTTTCCTTCGCGTCTGTCCTTCGTGAAATCTATAACAGACACATAATCATTTAATTCTGAAGGACACACACCATTGATACAAATACCGTCACCCAACATAAAGCCAAAGCGCCGTAAAAAGTCAGCATAATATTCAGGTAATTTAACCTGCAAGGTGTTCTCAATATGTTTTATTTCTTCTTCAGTTGCTTCTCGCCCTAAGTCCATATACTCAGGTTTTTGTTGTAACTGTCGATAAATTTCATTCAAGGTTATTTGTTGAGTCATTGGGGTCTATGCCTCTATTTTCCAGTGTTTTTCTGTAAGGGTTCTTACCATTTTCATACTTATGCAACTTCTTAGTTCTACCTTGATGAATTTTCTTTTGAATCACCCGCAGGTTATCGTAACTGTTATCTCCGCCCCTATAAAGAGGCTTCATATGGTGAACTTCGTAACGTTTGGGGAGCTTACCTGTTGCCGTAGCAAGTTTTAGCTCCATTGGGCTTAATATTCGCTTGGCCTGATTAGACGTTTTTGCCCAATGCCTAATAAAGTCTTTTTTAACATGGTTATCAAACTGTTGTCTCTGTCGTTCATGCCTAAGTACACCTACTTTTTGATACCTGTTAACTTCAGGGTTTTTAGGCGAAGGTTTCAACGCATAATTAGAATTATTTTTATAGCTGAAAACCTGCTCCCGGATAAGCTTTTTAGTGTCCCCCTCAATGCTCATCCCATCCCGAGTATATTTATTTCTCCCTTTCTTATCGCCTTTCCCTCTGCCTCTTGTAGACCCAATAGCTCCACCTAAAACCCCCATTTCAGTAGCCATGCCCATGACATCCCCAGTCTCTCGGGCTTCCTGCATAGCTGCGTCAGGACCATACTGGGCAATGAGCTTTTTAATGTAGGCTAACTGGTTTAGTTGGGGATTATTATCGCTGGCGTCTCTTTTTAGCCCTTGCCTGACTGCTTCGCCCCTGTCGTACATGTGGCTATCAGGACCAACATATAAGCCTGAAGCTCCACCACCATGCATAATGGCCCAGTCTTCCCCAGCCATGTCCTTTTTAGGTAGGGTTTCATTGCGTTTTAATATGGGAATACCTGGATAGCCCCAGGCTTCAGGTTTAAGCCCTTGAATATACGTCAGCCACCTTATGTCACCTTTTGTCGGGCTAGCGGTATCAATAGGGCTGCTGATGCCTTGGTCAGTTAGTAGGGCGCTATGAATCTGCTCTAAGCGGAGTATCCGGGCTTTTGGGTCTTTTATCTGTAAGGCTTTATTACCCTGCTCCTGTATCCTTTCAGCGTAGGACACATCACTTTCACCAGGCCGACGGGCTAAGTGCATATCGTACTGGTCGTATGGTTCTATCTCAGGGTATTCAACGGTAACTTGCTTAACGTGCTCAGGCAGGGGAATGTGTTTATTGCCCCTATCATCCAAGTAGCCTGTATCAAGGAGCTGACCACTAGCAGCGTCTTTAACAACGTAGACCTCGCCAGCCAATCCCTTTTCGTTCTGGTCTACAAGCTGTATTTTTACCCAGTTCTTAGGCTTCTCCTGCTCCTTCTTCGCTTCTCCTTGAATAGTCCCATTGTTAACCGCAGCGTTAAACCCAAGGCCTGAAGAGTCCATGTCACCGAAGTAGTGCATCCCCTTATTGCCGTCTAACTCAGGCCTTGCTGGGTCCTGCTGAAAGGCGTACTTCATGCCTTGGAAAGCGACAAGATTAAAGTCAGAAGGGGAGACACCACTGCCACCAGGAGCACCTGCACGAGTCGTAGAGCTGGCCTCAATCACTCCGCCATGACTTGTAACGCTGCCAAGTACTGCAACTGGTTTATTATCAACGTTCAGCCAACCAAGGCCTGTCACGATGGTTGCACCGCAAGTTGTCTTATCGCCAACTCGGGCAACTGGGAGTCCATCTACAAGAGTGCTTGAGGAGCCTTCTACAACTGTATTATCACCACAGAGAGGACAGCTTACTTTGTCCCCAACCTTTGCCAAATCTGCCACTGCTTCTTCCTTACAGCTCAATGAACAACAGGAGCAGTGGAGTCTATCAGGGTTTTAGGTGGGCTTTGTTTTTGATGGGTAACTTTGTGAGGTGCTTTGGGTTAGGTTTTTTCCCATGAGTAGCTAATATTTAAAAGCCTCTTAACCTGTGTTGTTGGTAAGAGCCGATGTCGTTAAGTATTAATCAACAGCAGAGAATGGTATTACACACTCACGATTAGTAATCAAGGAAACTAAGTGATACAAGAATTGTGTCGGAGAAATTCGTACTAGCTCAGTGATAAGAGGTCTCATTTCACCTTTCATAACCTCTTTAATATCATGGGGCCTGTAACGTGCTGCTGAGCCTAAATAGAACATAGCTGCTAGTGATGTACATAAAAAATGCCAATTTAGAGGCTCCAAGTCGACATAGTATCTATAACCTTCAGCTCTTGTCAAAATAGAAACAATTTTAAATTGGTTATACTCTCCTAGGATTTTTTTATAAGGTGTATTTATAGATTTTTTAGTATATTTCTCGTATTTTTTACTTATATAAGTTATGCGGCCTTCTTCTTTTATTCCTTTAGGACTATTACTGTACTCAGCACTGTGGTCATCTATTTTTCTAAAATAATCTTTCCTTTCTCCTCTATAAAACTTTTCAGTTTTAGCTTTATTTTCCTGTTCTTTTTGGTATGAAATCTGCGTATACATAAGGTTATGGTCTGGATTAGTCATAAAAGAGATATTAATAGGCAATAATTTACTTTTATCATCATCCGATTCTAGATTGCAGCAGAGACCATGTATTTCAGGTATGTTTCTTAATAATTTGAGCAGTTGTATTTCTCCAGAATCTACAGGTGTTTCTAATATTTCAGCAAATTCAGCAAATATATTAACCATGTCGTTTTTTTTCTGGCTTATCTTTACAGCTTTCCCTTCATCAGTAATTTTTAATCCATGATGCTCTGTCTTTTTTTCAAGCTCAACTCCTTTAGTTGAAAGAAAACATTTAACTAAATTCAGCATACTGTAGTAAATTAAGGTAGCCTTAGCAGGTAACTTGACTGCTTTGGAAGCAATAAAAAAGTTCTCTGCCAAGTCTGCGTAGTAACCTGCACGCTCCCATTGAGGAAGGTCCGCTTCGTGGCTGTTACTTTCTGATTCCTTTGCTTTAGATAGTAAATAATAAGTTAAATAAGACCATGCATCCGATGATAACAAGCGTGCCTGGCATACATCGCATTGCACAAATGTAAAACGAACAGCATTATACTCGTATTTTAAGGTTTTATCTTTAGTTTCTGACATTTTATAGACCCTTTATAATTACATAAAAAATCTGTCAGCTCTTTTTGAATATAAGCTAAACCAAAATCCCCCCGTAGGGGTGTCCATCAATCTAAGTTTAGTCGTTACTAACCTTTCCTTTAGTCACATCTCAATGACATTTATTAGGCGTTAACCTGTCAATTAATTTGTAAGTCGGTTGACACCCATTAATTCGTCAATTATCGTGTACATTAAATCAATAAATCACACCTAAGCTTACACATTTGTAAGTTAATCAATTTAATTGACACAAAAGACACAAGGACAGTGAACTATGGCTTTACTTGGTTATGCTCGTGTATCGACTCAACAACAAGACTTACAGTTACAAATTGATGCTCTAATTTCTGCTGGTGTTAAGGGCCACACTGATTACCTCTTCACCGATAAGGCTTCAGGTAAGAATGATGACAGGGAAGGCTTGAAGTTACTCCTACTCAAAGCTAGGGAAGGTGACACGATACTTGTTACCAAACTGGACAGGCTAGGCCGCAACACATACGACATGATACGAATTATTGAAGAGCTAGATAGCCGAGGGATTGCCGTTAAGTTTCTTCATGATGGTATTAGCACTGAGGGAAGCATGGGTAAAATGGTCGTCACAATCCTGGCTGCTGTGGCTCAGGCTGAGAGAGACAGGATACTAGAACGGACCCAAGAAGGGCGCAAGGCAGCCATTGAGCGTGGTGTTAAGATGGGTAGGAAGCCCACAGTAAGCCAGGAGTTAAAGCAGCAGGTTAAGCAGGCAGTTGAGCAGGGGATACCTAAAGCTAAAGTAGCTAAGCAGTACAAGATTAGCAGGCAGAAGGTGTATGACATACTTGAGGAGCTAGCCGAGACAGCTTAGGGCATATACCTAATTTGTGGTCCATCCCTACTCATTACCTATCATTGACTTCATAATGTGGCGCTTTGAAAATATAGCTACTGTGAGGAGTCAATAACGTGGAAGATGTATTTAAATTAGTATTGCCATTGCCTGAAAAGGTAAGAGAAATAATTCAAGATGCAGGATTAACAAGAGCTGAAGTAGCTGAGATGCTGCATGTGTCTTCTAGCAGGCTAAATAAATGGTTGTCACCAATTGGAAGCTCAGGCGCAAGACGTATTCCTGATGGAGCTTTTGAGCTGCTATTAATAAAAATAGGTAAGCACCCATTTTATAGGACAGACAAAAACTGTAAGGATACAATGAACATTGAAGACATAGAAACAATTGCACACTCGCCTGAAACTCTCAGAGAAATAGTAAAAGAAGCAGGTCTAACAAGAGCTGAAGCTGCTGAGCTTTTACATTTATCACGCAATAAATTTAGTAGGTGGTTAGCTCCAGAATATGCTGAAGACCACCGACCAATCCCTTTGGCTGCATTTGAGTTGTTATTGATTAAACTCAACAAACACCCTTTATATAAAAAAGTTGAAATTTAATATTGATAAATAAAAATTTAGGTGTATGATTATTTTTGTCTTGGATTAAGACACTAATAACTTAGGACAGGAAAGTATTTTACTTTCTACCATGTAAGGATAATTACAAAATGAACCCTCACGCTATCTTTGCGTTTAAACTCTTTTCTTTTTCCTTCGAAGTAGACTCATTAACTACCTACTACATTAAACTAGGCCGTCTAGCTTGGTATATCTGTAAGCCCTCTGATGATGTCTTAGGCCGCTCTTTTCTTCAGCAGTTAAAGCCTGATGTATTGGACTCAACAGGCCGCTTTATTTACTGAGAGCAAGGCCCTGAAATAGCTTAGGGACAGCTTTTAATTCGTCTTTAAGCTACAACAGCAAAATAAAATAAGCTTCGCATGGACCACAACAGAAGGCCTATTTAACTCTCTTTTGTTGGGTCCACTGCTTATGCATTCATATTTTTTATTTTAATTATTTACCTCTGCTGTAAAGGAATAAGCATGTCTGTAATAAATACACCTATCATTAACGAAGAAATAAATACTTTTAGTCACAATGCCTTTGGCGAATTAAGAACAGTAATTAAGGAGGGTGAGCCTTGGTTTATTGCTAAAGATGTCGCAGAAATTCTAGATTACTCCGTAGCAAGCGCAATGACCCGCCATTTAGATGATGACGAAACTCGTGTGTCAACTAGACACATGAATGGAAGCCCCCGTGACTTAATAATTATCAACGAGTCAGGCCTTTACTCAGCTATTTTCAGGAGCAGGAAGGAAGAAGCCAAAGCCTTCAAAAAGTGGGTAACAAGGGAGGTCCTACCAAGCATTAGGAAAACCGGAGGCTACCTCCTAGCCCACCCTGAAGACACCCCAGAACAACTAGAAGCAAGAGCCTATCACCTAGCCCAGGACACAATTAAACGGCAGGAGAAGGAAGTTAAGGAGCTACAGCAGACCGTTATTTCTATGGAGCCTAAAGCACTCTTTGTAGATAAATATGTGATGGCAAAAGGCACCTATGCACTGAGAGACGTAGCTAATCAGTTAGGCATTAGACCAAACAAATTTAATCAGTTGTTGAGGCAAGATAAGGTGCTGTATAACAAGCGCGGACAAAGGAATGTGCCTTATCAGTATTATTTGGCTAGGGGTTACTTCTGTTTAAAGCTTGGCGTGGATGAGGAAGCAGGGAGAGCTTATCAGGGAACCAGAGTCACTAATAAGGGCTTATCCTGGCTCACCAAGAATTATGAGCACATGAAAGGCCAGCTATAAAATAATTATTTCTTTTCTTGGTCCACTTATTAATAGAGCCTCAGCTAATCCCTGGGGCTTTTTTATTTTCCAAAGAATGTAAATCTTTTCTAGCTAATGGAAATACAGCCCTTATCAGCCGTAGCCTAGAGTAACCCCCCATTATTGATAACACATCGCAAAACAAAACTGACCAAAAATTAATCAATCAGATTAACTTTAAGATACCTAAAGATAACTCTAATAATCTCCTTAACTAAAAGGACCTCAATTAAAATGAATAATATTAATTCTTCATCTCTAACAACCACAGCACCTATCATCATTGACCAAGTTGAAATAAAACAAAACGAGAATGGTCTCTACTGCCTTAATGATATCCATAAAGTCTACGGACGTAATAAACCTAGAAAACATAGCCAGTGGATAGACCGTAGGTTAACTCAGGTCCTAATTAATGTAATTGAGCGTGAGACAAAGACTCCCCGTGATAAAGTTATCTCAGGTCAAAGAGGAGCTAATAAGACAGGAGCAGGCACTTATGCTTGCCTAGAGCTTGTCCTTGATTATGCTTCATGGGTATCAACATCTTTTGGAATTAAAATTAAAAAGGCATTTGAGAAGGTAAATAAACCAGTTGTTGTACAGCCAGTGGTGCAACCAGAGCCGCCTAAAACACCTAGCACAGAGTTAAGCACGTTTAATCATGCCCTTTTCGGGAAAGTGCGCGTTGTTAATAAAGGTGGTGAGCCTTGGTTTATCGCTAAGGATGTCGCTGATGCTTTAGGTTATTCTCTACCTAGTGCTATGACCCGCTATTTAGACGAAGATGAAAAGGGTATGTCAATTAAGCATACCCTTGGTGGCCCCCAAGAATTACAGGCTATCAACGAGTCAGGCCTTTATTCAGCCATACTACGCAGCCGTAGACCTGAAGCCAAAATGTTTAAGAAATGGATAACTAGTGAGGTCCTACCTACCATTAGAAAAACAGGCTCTTACTCATTACACCGAGAAACGCAGACACATCAACTACCAGACTTCACCAATCCCTCAGAAGCCGCTAGAGCTTGGGCTAATGAGTACGACGGTCGCCTTGTAGCTGAGCAGAAGGTAACAGCGCTTGAGCCTAAAGCAGCCTTTGCTGAAGAGTACCTGGAAGCTGACCACAACGTTGCTCTTAGATACGCCGCACAAGAGCTTAACAAGCAGAATGAAATGGTTTACCAAAGTACGCGCACTTAGAAATAGTGGGTGACATACGTGCAATTAGGTTGCCTGCTGACATTGAAAAAGTGCTAACAGCCTTGATTTAGCTAACTACGTTTGGTGATATGATGACTAAAGTTTATCGAGATTTATAAGTGAATGCATGCTGCAAACTAAGGTGCTGTAAGGTATGAAAAATATTCTGGCCACATTCTTATTGTTACTCTCAACTCAAGTATTCGCCGGAGGGGGCAGTATTGAAGTTGAATTGCTGTCCATGACTGAAACAGAAGATGCAGAATATACATTAAAATACAGAAGTATTGAGTCAGGTGAAACTTATACAGTTTATCTGTCATACGACAAATGGGGCTATCTCTTTGACTCTTGGTATTCGCAGGATAAATATGCTTCAGCAATAAATTTACTTAAAAAGCAACTGAAACAAAAAGCGCCTGCAAGGTTTGGCTGGTTTCGTCGTTGCGTAGTAGATGAGAGCAAAAATATATACCGCAGTGATGCTCTTGATATATTCGAAGAAAGGAATGCTGATAAAAGAATACCGGTTGTCTATGCTTTTTGCGAGCAGGGTTAAATAAGTTAGCCGTAAGATAGAATTTAGCAGCAGTGACCCACCTATCATCTTTGCTTTGAGCTGCCTTGTTTATGTAAACCTGTTACAATGGCACTCTTTTATGTAGTGGTCAGAGAAGTAAGTTTGTAATGCAGAGTAGTAAAGAGATTTATCAGGCACCAGAAGCTAAGTTAGACAAGCCAGAAGAGGTCAAAGTTTACGAACTAGCTTCAAGATGGCGCAGACTTGTAGCTTATTTTTTAGATTTGTTTATATGTGGTTTGATTGAAATAGTATTGCTTGTATTCCTCGATTTCTTTGTACTTAACCATGCTTTTGAGCAGCTCCAAGAAGAGAATCCAGCTAAATCTGAGCTTATACTTGTTTTAATATTTATTCCCCTCTTTTTTATCATTAATGGAAAGATGTTAGCAAGAAGTGGCCAAACTTTCGGTAAGAAATTGTTAGGTATAGCCATAGTCTCATATACTACAAATAAGACAATCCCTGTAATGAATATTATTTTATTTCGATATGGGATTTTTTGGGCATTGAGCTTTATTCCCTTGGCAGGTGAAACTGCAAACTTTTTTAATATTGTAGCTATTTTTGGCAAAGAAAAACGCTGCTTGCATGACTTAGTTGCAGATACGAAAGTTGTCCGTGTACGTTAATTTCTAGGTGTAAGTGGACCACAACAGAAAAACTAGGCCTGCGTATAACGAAACGTTAGGTGCAAGCAATAACAACAAGCACAGCCAGAACACCTACTAACTTATGTCTATTTTTTAAGCGTTCCGAAGATTCCCGGAGCGCTCCTTAAGCCACTGCGGAAATTCAAAAGCAGACCACGCTACAGCCCCCATTCTCTCTAAGCTCATCCAACCGCCCCCTTAGACAAGTTAAAACCCCCTGCGGAATCTCAAAGCCAGCCAAGCTACAGGCCCCAGCCTGCCTAGCGTTAACCAACGGACCAACTTAGAAGAACTAGGCCTACTCATATTGTGAGTACGAAGGGCAGCCCTTTGGCACCTATCACTTGCCTGCGGAAATCTAAAAGCCTCTCCCCGCTAGGCCTTACCATCCCTGGCCATTTTTACCCCGGAACTTAGATAAGTTTTCTTGGCTGTTATTTGCCCTAAGGCTCGAAGATGAGAAATTGAAGAAAACCTAAGCCCAATAAAAAAAGGGGGGGATGAAACGTCCCATCCCTCGTATTAGGGAGCTGCAATGTCAGTAATTATTTATTAGGTTAAAGCCTAAGTTGAAGCCGGAATTCCGGCCTTGACGAAAGAACAGTCAATAATTCCAAGGGTGGAATTCCCCCCTTGCATTAAAATAAATAGGTAGCAAGTAAGTGAATGCAAAGGGTACTCACAATCTGCGCACCCTTTAGTCCCTTAAGCCACCCAAGCGCGGGCTCGCTGCTTCCCCGTTGCCTTGTAGCCCTTGCGTTATCTGGTCTGCGAAAAAGGGACCATTATTGATAAGAGAGGCGTGTTTACCTTGCTCAAAAAGTAGGCGCGGGCTCAGCACTTGCCAGCTTCCGTATAGCCCACAGATACCAAGGGCTGTGAATTAGGGTGGGTTATTGAAGACATGAGCTGTCCAATTTGGCAGGCAAAAGTAAATAGCAATTGAGAGGGGAATAAAGGCTAATTTACCTATCATTTTTCGTGGTCATTTTACCTATTAATTTCTCTCTTTTTTGGCTACTAATTAGCCATTATCACAACAGTCATAAGTTATTAAAAACTTCTTTTTTATATGCGGAAAGATATATACTAAAATCGCTACAGCTCAAGGATGACAAGGCCTAGAGCTACCCCGTCCCTTAGGACCCGTCGGCAAGGTATCGTTTGGTTAAAAAGTGTACGTAAATCTTGTCTTTCTAATGTGCCTACAGCCCAGAGCTAACAAGGGCTAGAAAAAGGGCGCCGTATTGAAGACATCGCACGTCTTATTCTTGGCTGAAATTCGAACAAATTTATAGGCTCTTATAAATCAACCTCAGACTCTATATAAGTCGCTTTTAGTCTTGCCTATGGAAGTGCATTAAGAAGGTAATTAAGGCCGCTCTAGAAAGCTATTAGACGCCTTCTGACGGCTATTTATTATAGGAGCAAAAAGATAGTGGACCACAAAGCTAAAACTCGTTCTCAAATGACGACAGGTCTTGCTTAGGCCCTACACGCTTAACTCTTCCCTGAAAAAGGGCAAATTAATTGAGTAAAAATCAGCAGTAAATCAACCCCAAAAAAAGAAGGAAAATAATACATGAAAAACAAATTAAAAATAACCAAAGATGACTTAAGCTGGTGCCTGGACTTCGATAAGCAAGGCCGTGTGTGTCTCTGGTCAGTTATGTCCTCTGCCACTGATGAAGATGACTACAGCCCCGACGCTTGGTTCGCTGAGGAAGGCCAGGAGGTAATCAGGGAGCTAGCCGAGGATGAGCCCTTAGATAAGCTCGTCGATTACAGCAAGCGCCTAGCGATGTACCCAGGCTTTGACCCCGTCATTCTTGACTCATTCTATGCGGATAAAGCAGTGGCCTTGAGCTACGCCTTGTGGGTGTCTCCTGTGCTCTATACGGGCTTGTCTCCATACCTATACGGCTTATGTAGTGTTGCTTAGAGAGGCTTATAGATGCCTTAAATAAGGCTTATTATTTGGGACCAAGAAAAAGGAGGATAAAATCAAATTGGTGAGAAAGGACAGGATTCGAACCTGCGTCCGGCTGTTACACCAGAGAGCGGACCTTTCGGCAGCCGCCCACCTTCAGCCACTCAGTCACCTTTCCCATTTGAGTAGGCGGGGGAGTATATCAGCAACAAAGGTAAACTAACACCTGAATATTAATTAGCCATTCGCCTTATTTATCTGGACAACAACTGCTGTATCCGTTAATACATACCTGACTTGCAATATAAAGGAGTAATATTTCAATGACGACAGATACAAGCAAGACAAGTACAACAGATATAAAGCTCAGTCCTGCTATAGATGAGCATGGCAACTTTGGCTTGTGGTCTCTCCTTAACTCATTAAAGACTCCCAATAAGAGCAATTTAGAACCTGAAATCTGGCTGGATGGACCTGGAGGAGAGCTAATTGCAGTTTCAGCAGAATACTTGCCCTTAAAATCCATAATCCACTATGAGGATGATGTAGTACAAGGCAGTCATGGACTGGTTCAGCGTGAATATTATGCAGCACCTGAAATAGCCCTTAGCTACGCCTTTTGGGTATCTCCAGAACTCCACAAGAGCCTATTTAACTGGATGAAGAGTTTTGGTAATAATCCTTATACCACTCTACATTAAGCAGGCCTAGAGGCAGGCACAAGCCTGTTCTCTTTTTATGGACCACAACAAAAGGATGGTTTAGCCCTGGGTCAAGATAAAGCTGACTAGAGCTGAACTTAAAGTCACCTATTTGAACAGCCTTGAATACAGCTCATCAATAAGCCTCTCTCTTTTAATCTTTTTTCTTGGTCAATTAACAACAAAGACAAACAAGCCAAAGGTAGCAGCTAGTCACGATGAGTTAGCTTAAGGTCAGCCTATGCACATAGATAGCCTTAAGTCATCTCATCACTACCTAGCTATTCACCTATCACTAATTAATTGAGTAGGAAGAATTAATAACAAAGGAATAAATAACTAAGACAGACTAAAGGTAGCTTTAAGTTATCCTCTAGTTACCTATAGCTTCTGTGTCTGTTATGTCTTATTTATTCCTATTAAAAGAATTACTAAGAAGAGAATAACTAATAAGGAATAAGTAACTAAGAAGTAAATAAGCTTAAGTAGCTAAGGATATCTATAGCTAGCTAGAGGTAACTTAAAGATATCTTTAGGTATCCTTAGGGATATCTTATCTCATCTTAGAGCTTCCCCTCGCTACCCGAACCGTAACGAAATACCCCTTCATAGATAGCATATTTCTAATCATTTTTATTAATCACTCAACCTACTAAACTAGGAAATACTTACATGCGTAACCAAGTAATAACACCCCATATCAAGAAGCACAAAGTCTTGAGCAAGTTGCAAGAAAAGACCTACTACAGCCACTATCCAGCATTGCACTTAGGAGCTTTTAATAGTGACCAAGAAAATGTAGTAACTGAGATTTTAGGAGGCAAGGTTAAAAGGCATCGTGAGAAGTATTTAAAAGCCACTCAGGCAATTATTTTTAATCTACACACCAATTCCCTAGCTAGAAATAAAATAAGCTCAGAGGAGTCTGTAGGGCTTCATATAACACGCACAAAAAGTCACTACAGCAACCAGTCAAGATATGCAGTTAAAGACATTTCTTATCAGCCAATGATTAGCTTGTTAAATGGACTAGAAAACAAAGGCCGTATACGTGTCCTGAAGGGCTTTAAGAGCAAGGGGCAAGCAACAGGCATCCCTAGTACTATTGAGCTAACGGAAGGAGGCCTAGCGTGGCTTCAGGAGCTTGTAGACACATGCTCACTCATGGAAATAGACCCAGATAAAGAGCTTATTTATTTAGGTGATGAAAATACAAAAAACATTGAGTACGAGGACACAGAAAAGACCAATCAATTTAGACAGCAGTTGAAGTCTTTTAATAACTTCATTGCTCAGCACTCACTAATATACACCTCAGCGGATGACCAGGAAGAAATGCAGCCACACAGTTTATTCCTGAAGTATCACCGAAAGTTTCACAAAGATTTTTCCCATGGTGGCAGGCTTTATTCCCCAATTCAAAATTTAAAGAAGGAAGAAAGGAGGACAATAAAGTTAGATGGACAGCCAACGGTTGAGCTTGATTTTAAATCGTTGCATTTACGGCTGCTATACAACATGAGCGGTTTAAAGAGTCCTGAAGACTGCTACGAGTTCGGGGATATACAACGAAAAATAGCGAAGAAAATAGCCCTTGTCTGCCTCAATTGTAAAAGTCAATCTGGTGCTCTCCAGGCCTTGCACAAAGAGCTTAGAAATGAGATGAGCTACAAGGATATTAAGCAGGCTGTAGATATCTTCCTGAAGGCCCATAGACCACTCTCGCAGTACTTCTTCCGAGAGACTTGGGCACAGCTACATTACTGGGACAGCACAATTGCCTTTAACGTGATGCGTACTTTTCAGGAGGACAATGTGCCTATCATTGGGGTGCATGACTCCTTTGTGGTCCCAGAAAAAGAAGAAGACAGGCTTTACATGGTGATGACCAGTAGATACCGAGAGCTTGCTCAGTTTGAGCCTGTCATTAGCAAGGAGTGAGAGAGGTTGCTAGGGGGAACGCTTCGCTCCTCCCCAATATTTATAAAGCTTGTATTGTTAGGGGGCGTTTCATCCCTCCAAGCACTAAAGCAGTGCCTCTAGTAAATATAGGGATTAACAAGGGGGTCGCGTTTCACGACCTCCCCTTAAATTCTGTCTCAAGTCCTCAGCTTTTTGTTTTGCTGTCTGTCTTTGATTACCTGTTTTTACGGCTAGGGTTTCTTAAGGCATCTTCAGGCTTTTGATGTAGCAAAATTGTAAATAAAGTAGAGCGATACACAAAAGTAGCTTCTTGTCAAATGGGCTATTTTTCATGCTACAAAAGTTGTATGTACTTTTGCTACAAAACTCTACTAAACTTAAACGTAGGACGGATGAAAATTAGTTTGATAAACAACAAGTTATGTCGATTGCCTGTGGTGTAAGTGGTATATGACATACTATCATAGGCTTTGGCCAGCTTACCTGAGTCAGATTTCAGTAGGTATTGAGTATCAGCCATTGTAAACCACCTACTCTGTGAGCAGTTGCAATCTCGAGCGGGCCTAAGATGAGCAGCTGATAGTCAGCTTTTTACCCCACTCGGGAGGAGGTTTAGCGTAGTGCTCCCTATCTGGCTGTTCAGCAAAAGGCTTTTTTAATAAGTTTAGCAGTTGATTGACTTCGCTGAAGTCTTGCTGCTTTGTTGCTTTGTCTATGGCTTGTTGGGCCAGGTAGTTACGTAGGATATATTTAGGGTTAACAGATTTCATTTGTTGCGAGCGGTTTGTTTGGCTGTCAGCTTGCTGAGCTAGTCGTTGACTATATTGTTTAGCCCAGTTATCAAATCCATCTCGGTCAATAAATAGATCTCTAATAGAAGAGTTTTGCTGATTAGGTATAAAGTCGCAAAGCTGTCTAAAAAATAAAGTATAATCTACGCTGTTTTTTTGCATTAAAGTAAACAATTGTTGTACTAACTCTTGGTCAGATTCAGTCAACTCTAACAGTCCAAGCTTTTGCCGCATTAAATCAGCATATTTATGTATAAAAGCCTTTTCAAATTCACTTAATAGCTGCTTGATGGTGTCCGGTTTTATAAAAGGTACAAGCACTTGACCAAGGCAGGCACAGTTCCAATATGAGATTGATGGTTGTTGGTTAAATGCATAGCGACCAGAGTGGTCTGAGTGATTACAAATAAATCCCTGGTCATAATCATCCATAAAACCAAAAGGACCGTAGTCAAAGGTATCTCCTAGCAAGGACATATTGTCTGTATTCATTACGCCATGGGCAAAGCCAAATGCTTGCCAGTAAGCAATGAGCTGACCAGTTTTTATGACAGTTTGACGGTAGAACTCTTCATATTGATCTTGGCTACCTAATAAACTGGGATAGTATTGTTCAATTGCAAAGTCAATTAACTCTTTTAGTGCTTTATGCTGTCGGGTGTAATAAAAAAACTCAAAACTACCAAACCTTAAGTGAGTTTTTGCTACTCGGATTAAAGTAGCGGCTGTTTCTACAGTTTCTCGATATACAGGTTCATTACTGCCGACTATACATAATGCACGTGTAGTAGGGATGCCCAGGTGATGCATTGCCTCACTGCATAGATATTCTCGAATTGTCGAGCGTAATACTGCTCGACCATCGCCTTGGCGAGAGTAAGGTGTTATTCCAGACCCTTTAAGATGCAGATCCCATTTGTCGCCATTAGTGGTGCATATTTCACCTAGCAATAAGCCTCTTCCGTCACCAAGTTGGGGGTTATAAACGCCAAATTGATGGCCTGAATAGACCATGGCTAAAGGTTCTGCCGCAGGCCAAACTTTTTGGCCACTCCCTATACTGACCAAAGAGTCTGTATCTTTGCTGGTAGTTAGTTCAAAACCCAATAAATTAGCAACAGATTCATTAGCACTAACTAGGTGAGGGTTAGTTAAAGGTGTTGGGGGCTGTTTGGTGTAAAAGCAGTCATTAAGTTGGGCAAACTGGTTATCAAATGCCAGGTCAGTTATTGATTTCACAACAGAAGCAGCCCTTAGAAAGTAAATACTTGACTATATTACTTGGTTTTTGAGCTTTTGTGTAGTAGATCAAACCAGCTACTTAAAGTTAAAAGAACATAATGTAGGAATATTAATTAACAACTAGCTTGGTTTAATTGAGTGAAAAATTAAGATTGTGCTTTAGTAAATATACTTGTTAATGTTACATCAGTAATAATAAAAATCGTCCTATTTCTAAATATTCTCAATAATAGGTAGCATAGACTGGAAGATGGTGTTGAGCTTTGCAGGTTGTTTTTATAAGACGACATGGCTTACGCAGAGTCAATAGCAGTTTTTTATAATTGTAAATGGAGAATGTGCTTTGGCTGATTGGCAAATTTCACGCTCACTAATTGTGCCTGCTGATATCAATATTTCGAATGAGAATGAAGTTGAGAAAAAGGCTGATGTAAAAGCTACATTTAAAGGCTCGACTATTACGCTTGTTGAAAGCAGCGCTCGTCAGCTATTTGAGCAAAGCCAGACACCTGAGAGTGTTACTAGAGATTTTGGAGCTTTATCTTGCAGAAGTATTAAGGTTCAGCAGGTAAATAAAGAGACATCTAAAGATAGTGATCATAACACTAACAATGTTGATAAGCGCTTATCTGAATCGCGCATTAGAAGCAGTCCTCAAGTGGCGACGGCTGCTGACTTTTGGGGGGATCTTGTTGAAAAGAATACGCGAATTATTATTGGGTTAAACAGCGCTGACTACCAGTTACAAGGTCCGCGTGAATCCTGGTATGGCAAAAGAGATGATCATTTCATAGTTACTAAAGAGCCTCTGGCCCTAAGTGCGAAAACTGGGCATCTAATAGATGAGAAAAAACTAGAGAACGATGAAGTAACGAACTCAAAGTTTACTGTTGAAAGTAATCATATTGAAGGAGCTTTACGCACAGTTTATTCACAACAGGTAACTGCTATAAATTTTAATCAATGGCCTGATCGTGGGGCTATTACCCCAAAACAACTCTATAAACTTGTGGAAACAATTAACTCTGCCAGGTTGCAAGACCAAAAAGGTTCAGGTGAAATTTTGGTTCACTCTGCAATTCAAGATGGGCGCTCTGAAGTGGTTGTTACTGCAGAAAAACTATATCAATTAAATCTACAGAATAAACTAAATAAAGAAACACTAAATAAGACCGTTAGTGGATTAGTTGCTGAAGCAGGTTGTATTTCTACACAACAAGAATTGTTAAAGGATTTTGGCAGGGTGTTATTGGGGGAAGGTCAGTAATGCTTGCGTTAAACGTTAATATTAAAGTTGAGCCTTGCAATGTCCTTTGTATTGAGAATATTATACCCAATATGAGTTTTTTGGCACCTTCGTCAAATGATGAGACTCTATAAGCCTATAAGTAATAGGTGATTGTTGTGAATGCAGTTAAAAACTTCTGCATTCACAACATTTCTGGTGATAAAGGGTGAAGATAACATAGCCTAAAAAACATCGTAAAGGATACAAAAAGCGAACTGACCTTTGCCTTCATAAGTTCTTTTCTTAAAAGCTAAGCTAAAATAAAACTCTTAAAGTATTAAATTTTTAAATACTAGTATAATGGATTGACCTAAACTTCTGTATTAATCTTGTGATAAAAAAATGAGAAGTATATCTATTTATTTTTGTATGGATGTGTGAGCCAACACATTAAAATGGTTCCTCCTGTCACATTTTTTAGCTCACTTTATACTTGACCTGTTTTTAATTTGAACTAAATCACTTCGTTTATTATTAGACGACACATAATTCGCGCAGAAATTTAAACCATCATTTAAATAGGTATAAAATGAAAAGTATCGATGGGGCAATTATCAAATTAGCTGCTGCTTCTTGTGTGGCTTCTCTCTTATTTTCAAACCCTGTAGTTGCAAACCAAGCACCAACCACTATGAGTCAAAGCCATCAGGTTTTTCCTGGCAAGCCAGTTAAGGCAAAAGTTTGGGGGCAGGATCCTGAAAAGGCAACTTTATATTATCAGCTAGTTAGTTCTCCAAAATTTGGTACCCTATCCTTTGATAATTACAAAGGAACCTTTACTTATACAGTACATAAACCCCAAAAAAACTATGATGAGTTTCGATTTAAAGTTTGGGATGGTGAGCAATATTCTAATGAATCAGTTGTTCAATTCTTAATTAATACAGAGGCTACTAAGCCAACAACTCATAGCACAAATAAGGCACCACTAACTATAGGGCATAGCGATGCTGTTGAAAGAGGTAAGCGACTAAATAGTTGGGTATGGGCAGAAGATAAAGATAATGACAAGCTTACTTATAAAGTGGTTAGTCAACCAAAGCACGGCGAATTAAAGTTAGACTCAGCAACAGGAAAGTTTACTTATTATTCAGCGGCTAATATTAAGCAGGATATTTTTTCTTATCAAGTTTTTGATGGTAAAACAATCTCAAATATTTCTTCTGTTTATTTGTTATTTAATAATTCTACATCAACACCCAATAAACCGACTAAGCCAGGCAAACCTACCAAGCCGAATAATCCAGGTAAACCAAGTACCCCAGATAAACCTTCTAAACCTAGCAAGCCAAATAATCCCACAACCCCAGTAAAATTATATCCATCTCATTGGACAAGCAAAGCAAGTTTACCTAGTCACATACAAACAATTCTGTCTGCAACTCATTCTCAACGTAATAGTATGACAATGGGTATTTACTCAAAAGAGAAAGTGCTTGATGTTTTTAAATCACTTGCATTTTTAGCTGATCATAATAGCGCAAAAGATGAAGCTTTCGATGGTTTATTGACTTATATACAGGCTTGGCTGGCTAACCAGTCTGCAAGCCATTTTTCTTTAAGTGATGCATCATTGATCAATGCTACACTAACAAGATTAATTACAATGCCTGAGCTATCAGATATTGTTCCAGATATGAATGCAGAGATTAATTATCGTACGTCACTTATTATAAAAGGGTATGGAACAATACTTGATCATTGTATTAGAAATAAAACTGCACGAAGAATTTTTGCAAGACAATTACCTAACTTAGTTAACTTATTCGAAAGTATTTATCAGCAACAGAATGCAGTAAATGGGGCAAGAGGATATAGCCCTGCTATTGGTCAAATGTTCTTAACACTTAATATGTTTTCATATTTTGCAAAAAATGAAGGTGCTATATTAAAAGAAAATATTGTTTCTCAAACTAAGTTGCCAGTCTTGCTTAATAAAATTGGCAAAAGCTCTTTAGCTCAATTTAAAAACCGTTACAATAATAAAAAAGATGGTTATATTCTACTAAATACAATAATTTCTTTAGGCAAGATGTATATCAAGGGAGAGGAAAGCTGGAACAAGTTAATTGAGCAAAATGTTGTTGATATTGTACGAGCCCAGTCACGCTATCCTGATCAGAGAGAGTTGAAAGCCACATTCTACAAGTCTTATGTAAGCCAAACTCGTGAAAACCCAACTGAAAGCTGTAATAAGGAGTTTTCAGGGTTATGCTATAAATTACAAGTAACGGAAATTTTGCCTTATACCCATCAATGCAGTAACTCATTAAAACTACGTTATCAACAATTATCTTCAAAAGAAGTAAAGGGCGTCTGTACCAGGTTAAGTCGACAAGAGTATGACTTCCATTCTATGATGAGCACGAACTGGCAGCCAGTAAAAGATGATTTTAATACAGACTTAGAACTGGTTATTTTTAATTCTAAAAAAGATTATAGGAAGTATGGCTCAACTTTATATAGAGGACTAATGACAAATAATGGTGGGTATTATTTAGAAGGCACCCCTTCGCAAAAGAATAACCAAGCACGATTGTTTGTTTATGAGGAAAATAGATTTGGTAAATGGGATATTAGAAATTTGCAACATGAATATGTGCATTATTTAGACGGACGCTTTAACAAGTATGGTGATTTTAGCCAATATGATCATTTTAAGAAAGGGAGTGATGTAGTTTGGTCAACAGAAGGTTTAGCTGAGTATATTGCTTGGAAAAAGGACTTTCGCCAAGATGGAATTAATAATTTATTGCAATCAGCGAGGTCTGGTATCCCATCAATGAGTCAGGTCACTAATGTGATATATGGTGAATCTCAAACATTGATATATGGCTGGGCTTATACTTTAAACCGTTTCTTGTACGAACGTTATAGGTATGAATATTTACAGTTGCTAAATTTGTTACGTAACAATCAGCTGTCAGAATATAAAGTTCAGCTTAACTCTATGACAAGACGCTATAGTAGTGAATACTATACTTGGACTAATAATTTGATAACAGAACTGAAAGCAAAACAGAAGGGATCAACAGCTTCAGCAAGTATGGAAGAGGTAAGGCATAAGCATACTAATCACATGCCATCTGAAGCAGAAATAGCAAGTACAGTTCGTTATCCTTTATATGACTAGGCTTGTTTTAGTCATTAACTAAAAAGCTCCCTCTTTCTATAAAGGGGGAGTTTTTATCAAAAGATTACCTAAATCCTCTCCCTAGCTTACCCTTATTATAATCATCCCGCCTTCAAGTCTATACTCTTCGCGAATGATTTTTAGGCTTTGTTACCATCGCTCTTCACCCCAGTCATTTAGTTTATCTAAACTCCTGGGGCTTCATTGCTCGGTGGCCTCGCCTAAATTATCCTTCGCTGTGAGTATATACCACTTTATTTTTACACCTAAAAATGATTCATGATGGGTATATATATCCACAAAATTGCTAGTGTAAAAATGTGTTTACTATATAAGCAGTATTTTGTATGAATTGTAGGCGATTCATTACATTAGTAATACTTACAATAGTTGAATATAACAACTTATATGCCATCTCTTCTATTTTGTAATTTATATCTGGTTGCAAATTTTTTGTGCTCTATATCAATATTATATAGTGATACATGTTTGATATTCTTGAATTAGTGAGAACTACATCAAAGTAAACGTGTGTTACTTTATTGTAAAGTTCGCGTCAAATTTTAATGAATAACCTGCGCATTCAGTAAGGCTAATGATGTCTATTGCCATAACCAATATAACCTATTCTGCTATGACTAAAGTACTACAAAGGTACTTCTTAATAAAAGCTTACTGTTTTATTTGATGACAATATTGATAATTTCGGGAGTGAGAAAATAATGAGTTTATTTGGTAACGCTTTAGTTAACCAATTAGTAGTAGCCGTCACATTAATGAGTAGTATAGCCGCATCAGCTGAGCAGCCAGTAATTCTAGATGTTATGGCGGTTTATACGAAAAATACAGATAATAAACATGATATGGCAGCTAAGTTAAGTCAGTTCGTTAATTATGCCAATAAAAGTTATCAAAATAGTAAGATCAATATTAAATTACGATTAGTGCACCATAGTGCTTTACCAGAGTCAGAAGGATTTGAAGATAAATTAACAAGGCCTTCATTAAAAAAGTTAAAAAATAGTGAGTATGTTGCAGAACTTAGAGCTAAGCATGGGGCTGATTTTGTAACCTTAGTCGGGCCTTCTAGTCAATATTGTGGTTTGGGTTACTTACCTTGGAACAATGGCAAGGATGGGATACTTGCTAGCTCAAAATCACTGGCATACAACTGGGTAGCACTAAACTGTGTTAGCTCCTATGCCCATGAATTGGGCCATAATATGGGATTAAGCCATTCTCGTGCTCAAAAAAGTAAAGGTTCAATTTTTGACTGGGGCGTGGGCCATGGCGAATATGGTCAATTTGTAACGACTATGGCCTATCAAAGTGCTTATGGCGAAGGAAAATGGGTTCCTCGCTTACCGTATTTTTCTAATCCTGATATTCGTGAATGTAAAGGAATAGCGTGTGGAGTTGATAGTCATGACTCTAACAGTGCTAATGCTGCTTTGGCATTAAATCGGGTAGCAATGCAATTAGCTGAATTTATGCCCACTAAATATGCTTTAACTAATACCAATAATACACATATTAATATAACTGAAACAATAAATAACACCCATACTAATACAACGGGGACAACAACGAATAACACTCATACTAATACTACTGGAAGTACAACGAAAAACACCCACACTAATACAGCGGGGACAACAACGAATAACACTCATACTAATACTACTGGAAGCACAACGAAAAACAGCCACACTAATACAACAGGAAGCACAACAAATAACACTCGCACTAATACCACAGAAACCACAACGAATACCAATACAACTGGAACATCAACTAACAACACTAATACCACCACGAACACAACAATTACTACAATCTCAACCAGAACTTTTATAAATAACAAAATATGTAAAAAACCAGAGATAGCTGGAAATTTAATTAAAAATGCTGAGTTCAATAATGGCCAATATCAAGGTTGGGAGGCGAGTTATGAGAGCCAACTAAGAGTTGAGTCTGTGACTAAATCCTGCGGAAAAGACCAGGTGCTAAAAATAACAAATGATCAATATCCTGTAGGTGCTTATACTCGAATTGAAGGATTAAAGCTAAATACTCGTTATGACTTTACTGTTAAGGTAAAACTAGATACCGAGAATAATACTCGTACGGATGTGAAAATATTGTTGTATGTGCCAGGACAAAACTACAGCGAATTAAAATCGAAATCAGTCACTGATCAAGAATTTACCCAGTTAAAAGCTCACTTTACGATTAAGCAAAGTAAAGCGTTACAGAGTGCAGAAGGGGCTGCTTTAGTTGTTTATACTCCACGCTCAGGTATTTCATTTATGTTAGATGAGGCTGTGGTTAAACTAGCAACTAACCAGCCGACCATTCTAACAACTCAACCAACTAGAACAGTTCAGCCAGTTCAGCCAACTAAACCAGCTCCCGTCCTTTCTAGTGATTTTGAAGAAAATGGCTTACAAAGCTGGTATGAAGGCTTTCGTAGTGATGTAACTTTAGCTTCGGAGTCTGCAGTTGAAGGCCGCTACAGTTTAGCTGTCATCAACCGTCAATACTGGTATGCAGGAGCAGCTTACGACATGCAAGGCTTACTAAAAAATAACCAAACCTATAAGGTGAAAGCTGACTTTAAATTAGTGGGGCAGGTTAAGGATATTCAACACGCAGACATGAGACTGTACTATGTTGATGACGATGGCTATCACTGGGAAACCATTAAGCGTCAGCCTGTGTCAGCAGGTCAATGGAATACGATTAGTGGAACTATTAAGATTGCACCAAAAGGAAAAGTGAGCAAGCAAAAACTCTTCTTATTTGGACCTCAACCAGGTGTGAACTTCAACATCGATAATGTTCGGGTTGAACTATAACTGATAGGGCAGTTTATGCTGCCCTTGTTTTCTCAGACTATGTTTTTGTTGAATCAATTTGGTTAGAGGTTAAAATATGTTAAGGCCTGTAATATTAGGAATCTGTGCACTGTCAATTGGTATTGTGTCAGTAGTAATAATAAATCAACAAAGTAGTCAATCAGTACTATCCAATGACGTCGTTCTAGTAGATGAAAAACCTGTACCAATAATACAGCAACAAACTATTAGTCAAGAAGAAATTATTGCATCCAATAATAAAAATAAATTAGCGGGTATGACGCCAATTGATTTAGGAAACCTCAAACTACCACGTGAAAAACAAACTGCAGATGAAGATAGCTTAGGAGCAGGAGAAGCCATAACAGCATGGGTTGTCGATGCCAATAATCCTATTATTGAAGAAGATGGTATTCATGTTGGCCATGCTAAAGTGGACCTTAATGTTTTAGAAAGTCTAGCTTTGGGCCAAACCTTAGAGATAGCACTGCCACATCTTAATGAGAATTATAAGGCAACTATTGTCTCAACCTATAATACTCAAGATGGTGTTGAGGTTTGGCAAGGGCAAATTGAAAATGGTCAGGCGTTTGAAAATATTTCGATAAGTCGTGGCTCCCGAGAAACTTACATCACGGTTGTAACATCCAATGGGCCTTATTCTGTCAGTGCCAACAATGAAACAGGTAAAACCACAATTATTAATATTAGTGAAATTACAGATAAAAAAACACAAGGCCGTGTTGATTCTGTCAGTGTACCTAAATTTGAAATTACACCGCCGCCTTTAATCTGAAATGGGATTGAATTGTAAGATAGTTGTTGTTTATTTGGTTAATAAAAGCTCTAAGCTAGTGATCCATGCGCAAAATAAGGTAACAACTTCTTCTCCATTTATCCTCTAGCAGTGTTGCTTTTCTTTGACGTAGGCCCACTATGCCTGCAAAAAAGCGCCTTGCCAGAAAATAAATGGCTTTGAAGAGTGTTACCCAATTTTACGAATGCACCACTAGGGCTTTTGAGAACCTTTGACTGAATGATCTCTTTACTTCAAAAAGACACGCTTTTTCTCAATTTGGCTCTTCGTTTGGCCACCTGCTGGCTTTTTATTTTTACTGTGAGTGCTCTTCTTTGCTTTGACTTGTTGCTCTCCAACAGTTTTTTTATTATTCGTTTTTTTTCGTTGTGGCTTGCGGCTTTCACTGTTGCCATTATTTGACCGAACAATGCCCTTAGTATTCGCTTTAGTAAAGTCTGTTTTAACCTTCAACTTTTTAGGTCGTTTGGGTTTCTGATTGGGATCGGCTTTTCTTGAGGTTGGCACGACATGCTCAGGTTCAAATCCACCAACTTCTTCTCGCTCAAGATTTCTTTTAATAAGGCGCTCAATATCTTGCAGCAGTCTTATTTCATCTGCACTTACTAACGAAATAGCTTGACCTTGACTTCCTGCACGGCCAGTCCGCCCGATTCGGTGTACGTAATCTTCTGGCACATTAGGTAAATCAAAATTTACCACCTGTGGTAGTTGGTCAATATCAATGCCTCTTGCTGCAATATCTGTGGCTACCAATACATCCGCTTTGCCTCTTTTAAAATCAGAGAGTGCCTTGGTTCTTTGTGATTGACTTTTATTGCCATGAATTGCGGCTGCAGAGATACCATCTCCATGTAAGTCCCTTACCAGGCGGTTAGCCCCATGCTTAGTTTTAATGAAGACTAATACTTGCGACCATTTTTCAGTGCGAATTAAATGGCTTAATAATTTGGTTTTGCGCTTTTTATCGACAGGGTGAATCAGTTGTTGTACTGTTTCTGCTGTGGTGTTTTTGGGTGCAACATCTATCTCCAAAGGATTCTTCAACATGCCTTTAGCCAGCTGGCGAATATCATCAGAAAAAGTGGCGGAAAATAAAAGCGTTTGTCTTTCTTTTGGCATTAAAGCTTGAATTTTTTTTATGTCATGAATAAAGCCCATATCTAACATACGATCGGCTTCATCTAAAACAAGTGTTTCTATGTCAGTAAATTTAATAGCATTTTGTTGGTAGAGATCCAGCAAGCGTCCAGGTGTTGCAACTAACACATCCACCCCACGACGTAGCTTCATCATTTGTGGATTGATTTTGACGCCACCATACACAACCGTTGAGCGAATATGTAAGTGCTTACTGTAGCTTAAAACACTTTCATGAACCTGAGCAGCAAGCTCACGGGTTGGGGTTAAAACCAGTGCGCGTACGTGGTTGTTTCTTGCACTAGGGGCCTTGCTTAGGCGCTGCAGTAAAGGCAGCGTGAAACCAGCTGTTTTACCAGTACCCGTTTGAGCAGAAGCCATAATATCGTTGCCATCCAGAATAGCTGGTGTTGCTTTTGCCTGAATAGGAGATGGTTTGCTATACCCTTTTTCTTGGATGGCACGAAGAATCGGTTCAGACAAACCAAGTGTTTCAAAAGTCATTAATAATTCCTATTGGCAAAATTACTCGCCATAAAACTAATAAATTAGGGCTAATGCTACATAATGATGAGCTTTGCCGTGAGTGTGCTATTTGCACATTGCGGCATTCAGTAATTGGCTCTCTTGAGGAGGGACAGGCGCTTTGGCCATGCAACTAACGATGACGCTTACTTACTGGCGGTAAGCCAGGATGCAAATGGTAACACAGTTGAGTAGATAAAACCTAACGTTAGGGTATCTATACCCTTCTCGATAATTCTTATTATTCGAGTCATGGTCTCTAGTAACTCCAAGTATGGTGTTAGCATTTGGTAGAAAAATGACCATCGGACTCTGTTGCTTGTTGCTTGGAGATTTGGTGTATTCTGTAATAACCCTGCTTCTAGTTCTGGAGAACACATGCTAAATTACTAAGCCAGTATAGAGATGAACAATCAGCATTTAAAACTGCAGTATATTGTAAGAATAAATGTGAAGATATCTGGCAAGAAATCGGAAAAATAATAAATTTAAAATGAACAGATAGTTATTGATTGCTGATATTGTTAAATTTTAACCCTAGTCAGAATTTAATAAACTTCTGACTAGCTTAAGTCGTTAAATCTAAGTGCAGCTTTGGAGTGTTTCAGGCGAACCCAACTTAGTTATTAATAGGCTTTCAAGCTCTGATAAAGAAGCAACTTGATAATGAGGGTTAATACCTTCGGGAGTAGGCTTGTTATCTGCATTTAACCAGCAAGTATCCAGACCGGCATTAATTCCCCCTAAAATATCAGAACCTGGGTTGTCGCCAACCATTAACACGCATTCGCGAGGTGGGTTACCCATAATAGCAAGTGCGTGATCAAAAATATCCCGATGAGGTTTAGCAATACCCACTTGTTCGGAGATTACTACAAAATCAAAATAATCTTTAAGCCCAGTGCGTTCAATACGAATCTGCTGTAACTCAGAAAAACCATTGGTAATAATACCCAATCTGGCTTTACCTTTAATGGTGTCTAATAGGCTGATAGCGCCTGTAAGTGGTGTGCAAATTTCAGCCATACTACTTAAGAAAGCACTATTTAACTGTTGCGTTGAAACTTGCAGATGGTCAGCCCAAGTGCTGAAGCGTTGATGTTGTAACTGTTGTGCAGTAATTTCACCATTTTGATAATCTACCCATAAGGGTTTATTGACTACTTGGTATTCATGATAGTCTTGTAGAGTAAAAGTAACACCAAAATCTGAAAACATAAGCTGCAAGCCACTAAATGCATCGAAATGAAACAGGGTTTCATCAGCATCAAACACAATCCACTCATAGTTTTTCATTCAGCTTATTTCTCCATTTATACTGCATATTAACTTATATCGAAGTATTATACGGGAATAATGTTGGCTAGGGAAAGCCTTCGCCTGTCTATAGGTGGCTATATAATACCAAAGTTATAAATCAAAAGGAGTGTATTTATGGTAATATGTAATTACTGAAAATGAATTATATAGTCATAAAAACAGCTTAAATAATAGATTATTGTAGCTGGGAGTAATTGATGGTAGTGGCAATTGTTATGGTAATTATTGTTGATGGCAAACAAGAAAGCTGCGTGAGGTAGCTATTAAGGCGAAAGACCTTGAGTACACAACGGTGTGATTTAGAGTAGTTCTAAATAATATTCGCATTATCTTCATAAAAGTTAAAAGAAACCTATTCATGATGAGCTGGCAAATATATTTATAAAGTCAACAAAACATGGAGGTTGCTTTTAATGGCTATGAGCATAGGGAAGTTATCCATATTTATAATCACTCTCCTGTCTCTGCAGAAGGCATTGGCAGGATTAGAAGTTGTTAATCATTCACATAATACTGCAGTTGCTCAAAACACAATATCATCTCTCAACCGTTTGCCTGGTGATAATACAACGGTAAATGTTTTTGAAAGCAGTTGGATTCAGTTTGGAGGTGTCAATCATCGAGTAATTGATATTGAAGTGGATTTTCCTGAAGCTAGCAAAACCTACTCGTCAGTAGTTGGACATTTCTCTTTAAAATGTCCGAATCAGACCAAGTGTGATTATTGGGATCGTTATGGTAACTTTGGTTTCGTGATGAATAAAGGGACTGAAAATGAGTACTTTTTAGAAGCAGATCGTTTTATTACCGCTTATCGAGTAGGTTTTTCTTGGAAAACAGATTTCACTGCATTGCGCCCATTATTTACTGGTAAGCAAACCATGCGAGTTTTTATTGATACTTGGGTTGGCGAGGGCCATGCACAAGGTGATGGTTGGTTATTTAATGCTTCTATTGAGTTTGTTGGAGGGCAGCCCCCACAGCCTGAAGCAAAACAAGTAATTCCAATTTGGCCACATTTAAGTTGGAAGTCTGGCCAGCCAGATAAGCCTGTCCACCAACAGGTTCGACCAGTTAATCTAGAAATACCCGCAGGTAAAAAATATATTTTGCGTTCATTTATCAGTGGTCATGGTTGGAATAATAGGCAGAATTGTGCAGAGTTTTGTCCAAAGACGCATTTTTATACTGTTGCTGATAATGAATATTCAAGGGAAGTCTGGCGAACTGATTGTTGGGAAACTAAGACAGATGGTGTACAGAGAGGAACTTGGCAATATTCAAGAGCAGGATGGTGCCCGGGTGCACAGGTACATCCTTGGGAAATGAATGTAACCAATGTATTAATGGGTAGAGAAGTAGCTAAATTTTCTTATCGGCTGGAGGATTTTGAATGGCTGAAGGATGGTGATGTCCCTTTCTATTATATGTCTGGATTACTCATTGTTTACTAGACTGTAAGCTGGACTGCATGGAAGTGATCTGTGGTTTGATGAATTAATCGGGCTAGGGAGAGCATAATGAAAGTACGGGTACTGGTGGGTACACGGAAAGGCGCATTTATCCTGACATCAGATGGAAAACGTGAGCAGTGGGATGTTAAAGGACCTCTCTTCGGAGGTTGGGAGGTTTACCATATTAAAGGCTCTCCTGTTGATTCTAATCGAATATATGCATCACAAACTAGTGACTGGTTTGGGCAAGTCATTCAACGATCTAGTGATGGTGGAGAAACCTGGGAACAGCCTGGCACTCCCCCTGGTGAATCGGCTACCACAGAAGATGGTATGCCTAAAGGGGAAAGTAATAAGTTTGTTTACGATACTTCACCTGAAACAGGAAAGCCGCTTACCACTCATCAGTGGTATGATGGAACCCAACACCCCTGGGAGTTTAAGCGGGTATGGCATCTTGAACCCTCACTAACGGACCCAGATAAGGTTTATGCTGGAGTAGAAGATGCTGCGCTATTTCATACGACAGATGGTGGTAAAACCTGGCGAGAAATTGCTGGCTTGCGTGATTGCTCTGGAGCCCAATGGTCACCAGGAGCGGGTGGAATGTGTTTGCATACCATCCTTCAGGACCCAACCAATGTTAAACGACTATATGTAGCTATTTCTGCAGCTGGTGCTTTTCGCACAGATGATGGAGGATTAACCTGGAAAGCAATTAACCGTGGCTTAAAGTCAGAATATATTCCTGATCCAGCAGCAGAAATTGGTCATTGTGTACACCGTATTGCATTTCACCCATCACGTCCCGAAGTGCTTTTTATGCAGAAGCACTGGGATATTATGCGCAGTGATAATGCAGGTGATTTGTGGTATGAGGTAAGTGGAAACTTGCCGTCTGATTTTGGCTTTCCCATTGCTGTGCATGCTCACGAGCCTGAAACTATTTATGTAATTCCTATCAAGAGTGATTCAGAGCATTATCCACCAGACGGCAAGTTGCGTGTATATCGTAGCCGTTCGGGTGGCAACGAGTGGGAGCCTCTCACTAAAGGTCTGCCTCAAAGTGATTGTTATGTCAATATATTGCGAGATGCGATGGCAATTGATTCACTTGATGAGTGCGGTATCTACTTTGGCACAACAGGCGGGCAGGTGTATGTGTCTTCTAATGGTGGCGATAACTGGGCACCTATTGTTAGAGACTTGCCAGCAGTGCTATCTGTAGAAGTTCAAACATTGTCATGATTAGAATAGTACTCCCTCAACATTTAAGAACACTGGCTCATATTACTAGCGAAGTGCAGCTTAACGTTGAGGGGCCTGCTACCTTGCAAATAATTTTTGATGAGTTAGAAATACACTTTCCCATGTTGAAGGGAACAATTCGAGATCATGTGACTCAGCAGCGCCGCCCTTATTTACGTTTTTTTGCCTGCGGAAAAGATATTTCTCATGAGCCATTTGACTTTTTACTGCCCGAAGAAGTCAACTCAGGCGAAAAGCCATTTATGATTATTGGTGCCATAGCGGGTGGGTAATTAAACATCAATTAAAATCTATTAATATTTACCCAGCTATGTCATTTATTTTTCAGTAGAGTGGTGAAAAGGGAGGCGGGCTAGTATAGCAGATAACCCCTCTCATCCTCGATGTTGTTGAGTTGCATTTGTTAGTTGAATCTGCGCTTTAAAAACTATGGTGATTGGGTTTAGTCACTTGATGATTTCACCTGAAAAACTAGTATTGGACATACATTTTATTTTATTGCAGTTTTTAATTTTTCACCAAACTGACTCATCCAAAGTGTATCTGGATCCCATTGGAGTTTTACTTTCATCCACTCATTTAGCTTTGGATAAGCGTTCCTTAATTGTTGATTAGTATAATTTTTTCTATAGGGTAAGTAAAAAGAACCACTCAGACTTAGAATATCCTCGATGACTGCTTGAGTGAAGATTTTCATCTTTACTTCTTCTTTTTGAGTTGGTTCGTAGTTAAAAAGGCAAACTAGTGCAAAGCTGTCTTCCTGAGCGTAATTAAGTAAAGAAATTTTGTCTTCAAGTACTTCTCGAATGGTAACATTCAATAAATTAACAGAATGCTCTGACACTCTTGTTTTAAAAATTTTTAGAAACTTATCTAAAGCCGATTTAGGAATAAAGTATTCTTGTAAAATATCCTGTGTCCCAGGTTTTAAAGGCCAAAGCACATGAACATCAGCATACATTGCAGTATTTCGAGACATTTGTATAAGCTTTCCTAATGAAGTTGTGTATAGCTTTTCTGAAGCCCAGCGAAACTCTTTGCCAGTTTCTGAGTATTGTGACTGTCTAAAAATGGCTCTTTTCAGTGCAATAAATGATTCTGGCTCAAGTTTTTGATTTGATGATATATCGATTCGCTCAAACCAAACGAGTTCTGCTTCATCAAATAAATTATCCTTAGCAACTGATAGTCGACCGTAGGCGAGCTCCACATTAGGGTTTTGGTTGACTTGCTGGGTGTAGTGACTAATAAACTCATGGCTAGGAAAGAAGGCAGAAGACATTTTTAGGGTACTATTTGGTACTGTCTCAAGGCGTGCTTCCAAAATTACACCAAGTTGTCCATACCCTCCTATAACAGCTCTAAATAAATTGGGATGTTTGTTTAGAGAGGTTTCAATAACTTCACCATTAGCTGTGGCTATTTTAAGTGATTTCACTGATGAAACGATAGGTGGCTGCTTTACTTGCCAGCCATGAGCATTTACGCTAAGAGAGCCTCCTACAGTAAAAATATTATCAGATTGCATAATTTTAACAGAGCGACCTTCTTTATCCAAAAGGAGTTGTATTTGCTTCCATGTTGCACCTGCTTCAGCAATCAGCTCTTGATGCTCTGCATCATAATGTATCTGATTCATCCCCATCATATTTAAATGAATCGAGCTTGATAATAAAGTCTGTCCACCCATAGAATGTCGGCGGCCGCCTACACTAATTTTCTTACCCTGTTGTTTGGCGTCTCTTATTGCATTTAAAACATCAGACACACTCTGTACATATCTTACATCTGATATTTGTGCTGATACACCACCTGCATCGACCAGGTGATTTGGTAGAGCACTAAATTGAGTAACCATCTGTAGAGGCTTGTTGGTTTGAATGCTCTTTATTCCCATGTCTAAAAACTTGTGGGCAGTATCTTTAGAGTCCAGTGTCCAAGTAATTATAGGATAACCATGGGTTATTAGTTTTTTTAAGTTTTTTACAGGAATAGTCCATCTTGGACCTAAGTAGTCTGGTCGAATGATTCTGCGAAGCTGTTTTTGCACGAAGGCCTGTTTTAGCAACCATGGTATTTGATCAAATTGAGATTGACTTTCTTCTCCTATAGCATTCGAATCAAAGGTGAAATCTAGCATCAGTTGTACATCACGTGCTTCTAATCTCATTGCGGTCAGAAAAAATGGGTTAAATGACTCAACAATTACTGTTTCAAAAAGTAAGTGTTCTTTAATTAAGGATTTGATTGAATTAATCAATACTTCATTATTAACATTTTTCGATTTTACATCGAGAAAAATCCATTTTTTAGAGCCTACTATTTTGAAGAGTTCTTCCAAAGACATGATAGTTTCTGATGGAGAGCTACGATATTGTATTGTTTTCAATTCTTTCCAAGAAAAAGACTCTGGAAAACCTGTATTATTGGTGCTTTCCTCTAGTCTTTGAGGGTGGAATAAAAAAGGAATGCCATCTTTAGATATACGAACATCTACCTCTAATGCATCAACACTGCTTGCTAATACTTCGGTTAATGCTCCTCGTGAATTTGCTGGGAAATGAGAGGTTTCTAAACGACCTTTATGAGCAATTACTTTAGGTAAACTTAATTGGTTTGATGGTACTGATATTGCTGTAGGCAGATAAGCTGGTTCAGTATCAAGATATAAAATTACAATGGTTAATAAGGTAAGAGTTATAAGCCATTTTTTACGAATAAGCATAAGACATACTCTGGTTCAAAGTGACTATCATTTAGAATAACTCTATTGCTGTCAATTAATGAGTTTAATATATATGAAAGTAGCATCATATAATACTTTGGGTGTTGTTTTGTTAAGTTATAATTTGAACTATAAGTACTTAATAAAGTTGCTAGTATAAAAAACAACCAGCTTTTTCTTGAATCATTCTGGAATAGAATGATATTAAAATATATTCTCGGATTAGATGAATAAGAATACTATTAACATGAAACTGCAGTCAACCAGAAGTTATTGAGTTAAAATGAGTAGCTTACTAAAAGGAGATAACTATGCATTTTTATATTTTGATTTTTGTTTGTTTTTTCAGTTTTCCCATTGAAGCCTTTCAGTTTGATTGTGAAAACCCTAATACGATAGATACCAATAAAATTACTTCTTATATAAGCCAAATTGAGAGCCAAGACGACAGCTTGTCAATTGACGGTAAGTTGGTATCTAAAAAGTTAAAGGCTTATGAAAAACTATTTAAAAACTGTATAGATAATCGACAATCATTCAGAGAACTTAGTATACAAGAGTTATACAAGCACTATAAAAACATCCACACTATAGCTTTTTATACTAGCAATGTTACTCATGTGAATTACATGCAGACAGTGCTGGATGAAACAATCAAGCGTGGAGAAAAAAATAAAAGTCAGTTAAGTGAAATGTATAGAGCCTATGTTCAAACACGCCAGTTTACACAAGCTAATCGGCTAAAAAAACAGTACCCAGATATAGGTCTTTCACGATTACCGACTATAAAAGGAAATGAAGGGGGAGGGCGTAGCCTTTTATTTATTGAGCAAGATGGAAAAATTTTGGTACAAAAGTCATTTGATTTTTCTCAAGGTGCTCAAATAGTTGTTATTAGTTCACCAATATGTGGCCCATCACGTCGATATTTATCCTGGCTGCAAACTAAACGAGAAATTTTATCAGTATTTAATAATCACTCAACCTGGATAATGCCTGTTACTGGCCAGTTATATATAGATGAGGTAGTAGAGAGTAACAAGAAAAATGCGCCGATAAAAATGGCTTATACCTATAAGGAATCTGACTGGCCTGAGATTACTTATTGGGGAACACCTACATTTTACTTTTACTTAGATGGTAAACTAAAACAGCAAATAGTTGGGTGGCCAAGAGAGGGTAGAGAAAAGGAATTAAAACAAGCTCTTAAAGACATCGGGTTACTTTCATAAAAGAATATATACCCTTCACGTATGATTTCTAGGTTTTGTTATCTTTGCGCCTTGCCCCAATCACTCTAGTAGTAAGTATATACTGATATAAATAATGGTATCGCTTTTACAGCTGATAATGTATCTCACTGTTCTTCTCTAATAATTGGCGAATGACTCATAGCAGGCCGATAATCTAATGAGCCTAAAGCTTTAACAGCATTATCAACTACTGTTATGGATTGGTCTGATGTTGCATCACCGTTGCTATGTATCAGCAATTACCAGTTATTGGAAAAAACATATTTACATAACTTTGTATACCTTCTGTTTTCATGGCAAGGTAACCACGATAGTTGTTGTCTTGTCCACATAGGGTGGAATATGATAGGGCTGAGTTAACCAAGCAGTTTTAGCTTGTGGTGAACCGTCTAAGGAAGGTTATCTTTTGTTAGTGATAAGTAATCGGTAATAATATGGTTGTATTGATGAATGCTATTAAAAGATAGAAAATATCCTGTTAAAAAATGGAGCTAGTTGAAAGTGATATCTCAGTCAATTCATATGGAATTTGGTCAGTTAACGAATAATGAAGCATACCTTAGTTCCTTTTGTAAAAGAGTGATGAAACCCAGCTTAGAACCTTTGGATCCTTTTATTGGTAATACCCAAAGAAAAGATTTTATACCGTTACTTAGTAACTTGATTAAGCAACTTCCAGATAAACCACATGTTTTTGATGTGGGTGGTGGCAATGGAGAAATGGTTGACTTGATTCTTAAAAAGAATATCCCAAACAGTGCTTATTTTACAGTAGTAGAGCCTAATTCTAAGATGCTTCAAGAGTATATTTGTCGGCTGGAAAAAGCGAACATAAGGGTTAATGAATCTTTTCAGTCCCCAGTCCAAGATGTTTATCGGAAAAATCTACAAAAACCAGCTGATTTAATTATTGCGGTTCATATGATTTATCATCTAGTTGATTGGTGTAATAGTAACTTTACGCCAGATAAAGAGCTTATTGAGTTTATTAAATTTTTATATTCACAGTTAAAGCCAAGAGGAAGGATATTTTTGGCTTTTGCTGATGATGAGCAAGGATATGTGGGACAGGCAACAGTCGATTATTATAGGAAAAAACATGATCAAATTATAGTTGATAGACTAAATCTTCTGTATAAGTCACAAAACCAACTTTTGGCAGCAAAAGGAATTGAAGAATATTTGACAAAAGAGTGGCCGATGCATAAGCCAAAGTTAAGTATACATAAGTTTGACTCAAAATTTTTTGGAGAAACGAAGGATGATCTCTCTGCAATGGCGTTAATCAGTGGGATAATACCATTTAATGAACAACCTTTTGATATTAACAAGCTTTTTTGCACTAGACAATTTATTGAAGAGAACAGTGAGTCTATAGGTTTAAAACAAGAACTAGAACCGGGTGAGAGACAGTACATGTGGAAGTCTTGTCAACCTCAGGTTGTGTGTGTGATAGAAAAAGGTGAAACTTAAAAATATCACCTCTAGCTTTATTAATCGGTGATTAATATTTAAACAGCTCTTCGGTTTGATTGCATACTGAACAATTAGAATATTTTTAATGAAAAAATAGCATAGTTTAAATCTAGAGTATTATTTATTTGAAAATTATAGGCTGGTTATATTTACAAATTTAATAATGACGATAATATCTGTTCAACCCACTAAGTAAGTAATATAGTGGCTGCATAGCCAATTATTTATATAGTAATCAAATCCAGCGGGAGTCAAAAGTTGAAAATGGTGTCATTTATACTAGACAGCATCCAGGCGCAAAAGCAGAGAATGGGTTTGGTGAACTACTGGCTGCTACAATGCCTATGTTTAACTCAATGTTTGGCTCTGATGTAAATGCTTATTGGACTTTTCAAATTCGGTTAGCAAGGGTAAACTCTGGCTCACTTTGTAAACTCATAATGGTTGAATATTGATCGGCGCTTAAAGAAAATAACTAACTTGTTAATCCAAATCCAAGTTGTTGACCCTAAAAAAACACGTTTGATGTGACTTCTCACAAACTCTGTGGCTCAATCAGTTATCTAAAAATGAAAAGCGAGTCATCTTCGTGCATGGTCAGGGAAGAAATATAATGAATTTTCTACATATCTATATAATACTATCAAGAAAATTATTGGTTTTGTATCATTTGCGCTACGTAATAGAGAAAGTTTATACAGCCAATATTAACTATAGCTTATATAGTTTGAAAACATTTACAAGATAAAACGCTATGACTTACAACAAAGAAATTCAGTTTAATTATACTCGCAATTTAGATAATGAAATTTGTTTTTTACATAAAAATAACGATATATGTGAACTACCTGAAAGCCAAAGAATTAAAGTTGTAAACTCATATTATAATGCAGGCTACAAAGGAACTACAAAAAAATATATACAAGAAAATCAATCTTAAAAAGAATAAATAATGTTGTTCATAACTTACCTGACAACTTAGGATTACTTATATTTGATGCTTTCAGAACAAAAGAAACCCAGAGAGATATTTTTAATAGGTTTCAACTTGAAATCATAAAAAATAAACCTCATCTTAGTGACGAACAACTTCATCAAGAGGTACGAAAGTTTGCGGCCCACCCGGATGAGCCTTCTAGATTTGCAGTACCACCCCATAATTCAGGTGGTTCTATTGATCTAGCTTTATATGATATTAATACACAGCAGCAATTAGATTTTGGTAGTGACTTTGATGATATGACAGTTGTTTCCGCCACAGATTATTTCGAAAATAATATTAAAAATACTAATTTTAGTATAACTCGCACTAATATAGTAAAAATTAACAGAAGAATTCTTTATCATGCTATGACTTCACAGGGATTTGTTAATTTTGAGAATGAATGGTGGCATTATAGTCTTGGGGACTGTTTATGGGCTCAAATGTTAAATTTAGATTGGTATTATTTGTCATTAGAGCAAGAAGTATTAAAAATTATGGGAGATTAATAAATTTATGAAAAATAGCCCTCATTACGGATGGGTCAAAGCTGTTATTTGATCAGTTCTATACTGCTACTGGCTGGAACTTTACCACCTTACGTTCGCGTCTTCCTTAATGAAGGAGCATTGTATTCAGCAGCTAAATGGTGATTTAGCCATTTTCAAAGAGACTCATTTGTCTTGGAGAGGGGGCTCATAACACAGCTATCATGTATGTCGAAATTTCTATGGACATTGTGTTGTAGTGGTTGTTGAGTTATGTAAGCTGAAAACCTTGATATTTTTGGACTTTTTGCCATCCTTATTGGTACTTCAAGTTGAAATAAAAAAAGAAGTATCGATGATGAACACCAAAAAGCTTACCAAACTGTCAAAACAGCACCCTCGTTTAACTGTCCGGACTCTAGCCACTCTAATGGCTATCAAAGACAACGAAGGCTGTTCGGTTTCAGAGTTATCCCAGTTTATGGGTGTAAATGAGAAAAATGTGGCTACCACAATCCGCCGATTGGAAGAGGGTAGGGAAGGAAGTGGAGATGTGAAGCTAATTAAGGTCAAGCAGAACAAAGAGGATAAGCGCTTTAAGCTGATATGGCTAACAGCAAAAGGTAAATCCTTGTTGCAAAGGTTGTAGGGATTGCAGCGATTTAGACATTTGTAGCTGCTTTATCAGGTTAGTAAAGTGCTAGGGAAGGCCTGTGTGCTTATTGCTGGCTAAGCTCTGCTTTAGTAGCGCTTGAAGTACCTTGTGGTCCTTCAAGCGTTTGTAGCAGGGTATTCTATTTATTTTTTATAACCTCTCGACAAGAGAGGGAGCTATCAGGAGAAAAATGTTAAGCTGGCTGAACTGCTTCCACCAGTCGTTCCCGCTGTCTGAATAATAAGAAATAAATCACTGCATAAAGTCCTATTACCAATAAGCCAACCCACTCAATATCAAATGGTGTGAACTGATAGGCTAAGATTAAACCGTACATTACAATGAAATTTCCTGCCATATAGCGAACTTTACCAAATCGCTCCACTGTAATACCCATGTTAGATGTGTATAAACGGATTAATGAGTCCAGTGAGTTTATAACAAATACTACTCCAACAAATACCATGGCGATCTTCATGATTTGTACGACTTCGATGGCACTGGCGTGATAGTAGTAAAGTACTGAGAACCAAATGGCTAGCGGGATAGAGGGGATAACTAGTAAAGCGATGCATAATTGCCAGGTTTTTAAGCCACCCACAAAGCGAGCGACAAATTGGCCAATCATAATACTCCAGCTAAACCACCAGAATAGATAGAACTGATGATAATCTGAAATTGGGCTAACAAACTTATCTAAATTAGAAAAGTAGCCACCTATATTGGCCATAGTGCCAAACATTTCTTTTACACCCAAGCCTGGGGCAAAAAACATAACGCCAGCAATTAATGCAAAAAATACCCAGGTTGAGGAAATACTTAGTATTTTAACATAGTTAATATCTGTACTGGAAAATACTGCTGCGGCCACTACTATCGCAACCAAACCAAATCGTGCCCAGTCTGGAATACCTTCGATATAGCTGGGGAGATAAGAAAGGAATAAATAGCCGGTAAAAGCACAAGTACCAATAATCACTAGATTATTAACCAGCTTGACTAAAGGAATTTCAAATAATTTAACTTTTGGCTCTATTACACAGAAATAAAAAGTGGTTAAAAAGTAAAACCCCCAGACTAAAAAGCCCCAGAAGCCAAACTCAATGGCGAGAGGGTTGGTAAATTGGTAGGCTTCTTCTTTTGCATAAGTAGGAAACTCTGTCAGTGGGAACATAATCAGTCCCACATCTAATCCAGAAGTAAATAAAATAGCCATAAAAGCAAATAGGGAACTGGGTATTGTTCCTTTGCAGTTCACGTTTCCGGCGCGAATTATAATAAACGCTGAAGTAATAAGTGTCACCACGATGGCGACAGAGAGAATGCTAGTCATTGATTATCTACTCCTTATAATTTTTATATGTATACTCTTCGCGAATGATTTTTAGGTTTTGGTATCTTCATTCCTCACCTAAAATCCATTCGCATTGGGTATATGTTTGGGCATAGCGCTACCCATGTGCATTAAACTTATTGACTCATGAGTAATTTAAAGCCCGGTATGTTTTACTATTGCTGATTAACGGCTAGATTAATCACTTTAAGCCAAATAGGGTTGGTAAAAGCTCGTTTTCCTTGACTATCTTCCACTACCAGACTAAACCAACTGTCTTGTTGGGGAGTGACTGTAAATAATACCTCAGTTAATTCTTGACTATTGTTAAATGTCTTTTCATTTTTTACTTCGCCCCGTTCAATTAATTTCACAGACTTAAGTCCATGTACTGCTTGTACATCAAAGCTTAGTTTAACTTCAGCGCCTGGAATTGTTTTAATTTCCTCGCCCAATTTTTGGTGTGGGTAAATGAGTGGGCCAAAAGTGACGTATGCATTACCGGTCTTGATTGCTTTGACAAAACTATCTGCTGTTACCTCTCCATTAACCTGGGTGTAAATTCTCACTTTTCCTGATAGTTCATTCCAAACGTCATGGGTGTCAGATCCAGCAGAGAAATAGTATCGGTTACCATTATTCCATTGTTGCCAAACACGTTTTATTGTTTTGTCGTATTCCACAGCAGAGTTTATTTCTAGTAGTTCAAAATTCGGGTGAAACCCCCCTGGCACTTTTTTATTATCGGTGTTTTTAAAATAACCATAAGCAATCATTGGGTGATTAGCTTGGATGGCGCTTGCACCTAATTCAATAGCAGCAGTAAGTACTTCTTTGGCAGAGGCCGTGCCGGGATCAATCGTTAATGGCTTGCCGAGTTGTAATGGATAGGCATTAAAATGTCCCCAAGAGGGAGAAATTTCCATAGAAGGGATAAACGGCACATTACGGCTACGTGATAAATCTGCCATTTTATAATGGTTTTTAGCCGTATCGTGATCACTTAAAAAACTAAGGTCAAGGCCTGCTGCAAGTTGTGAACGTAGTACATATTCTGGTGGAGTAAAACCATCCAATACATCAGAATGGTGATGTAAGTCTGCACTATACCAGTGACTAGCATTAGGATTGGCTTGAGGACTAATTGCTGCTACTAAGTTTTGACTGCTTTCTGGTTTTATGCTGATATCGTAGTATTTTGCTTTAGCCAAAAAACCTTCTGCATGGGCTACTTTTAGTTTGTATTTACCGGGAGCAATGGTAATTTTAGCCTGGCCTGTGGGATGTAAATTAGTAAAAAAAGTTTTCTTACCAAAATACTTGATGAGTGGCTTATCCCCCTCTTCAATGGTAATTCGGGCATCCAATGGTTGGCCTGAACTAGTGGATTTAACTTTTACTTGTAGCTCACCAGGGGCTTGTAAGTCATTAAAATTTTGGGTGACAGTGTGCTTTTTCTTTAACTCAATTTCTATAGGCGTACTACTGGCATGGCCTTTGGCTGTGGCATATACATTATATTTGCCTGCAGGTAGACGCAGGCTGTATTTTCCTTTGTCGCCAATCACCCAGGTATAAGGTTGACCATTTTTCTCTACAACAATTGCTGGCTTTTCTACCGTTTTTCCTGAAGTAGTGACTACTGAGCCTTGAATAGTGCCAGCAGGTAGATTTTTTAATTTAATTTCACTGGCTACCATAGGAGACAGGTCACCGCTGGGGCCTACTTGCAACCAGCCTTCGAAACTACGCTCTTCACCTGGTTGTAATTGATGAGACAGATACATGTCCCGAGAACCATAATTAATAAAATTAAAGTAGGGGGCATGTAGGCCAAGGCTCCAGTCTTCATCATAAGCAGACATCCAGTCTGTAAGAGCATGGGTAGCTTTACCCTGTTTGGCACCTTTCATACCTGGCACGCCAAATAGATAGCCACCGTCAGGCCATAGCACATAACCAGAAAGCAATTTGTCATAGGCTTTCTTAGTGGTGTTTTTCATTTTGGTGACAACATGTACTTTGTTGTCGTTGGCTTTCAGCCGGTAGCGGGTATGCAGGGTCACGCCTTCCCAATCACGATCGGTGGTAATAATCGCTTCTTTAGGGGTATTTTTTACTACGTTGACTTTCTGGTAAGTGGTTGGCCAGCTTGACCAGTTATTGGGGATAAAATCCATTAATGAAGCTTTATCAGAACCGATAACGCCATCTTTAACGGTCGCTATATCAATGATGCCACCACGGGCAACCCCCCAAGGTGGGGCCGTTTCTACAGCGATGGCAATTGCCAGCTTATTGTTTTGAATGGTGATATCTTTTTTACCGACAGCATTGCCTTGGGGAATAGAGGTAGGGCCAACCTTGACTGATACATCAGCAGTGGCGAAAGGTGAGGCTAACCCACCAAGCACTAGGCTGGTTGCTAGTGTTAGTGTGGTTTTTTTGTTCATAAAATACTCCTAGTGTTTTTAATTTTTAGGCGTCCACTGCCGTGCTTTTATTTCGTTATTAATTAGTTGTGACGGAAATTGCTTCTTGTTGTTCTTGACTATGTTCAATAGTCATTGCTCGCATGGGTGAGCTAAGTCGCTGGCATTGCTGCCAATCAGGGGCAATCCATACATCCACGGGCTCGGCAGGTAGTGGTTGGTTGCCTAAAATTAAATCTGCTGCTTTTTCGGCCACCATAATGGTAGGTGCATTCAGGTTACCGTTGGGGATAGTGGGGAATATGGAGGAATCCACTACTCTGAGTGACTCTATGCCACGCACTCGACATTGCTCATCAAGCACAGCCATTGGGTCATCAGTTGCGCCGATTTTGCAGGTGCAGGAAGGGTGATAAGCACTTTCGACATTGGCTCTTACCCAGCGATCAATTTCCTCATCACTGTTGATTTCTACCCCAGGTTGAATTTCTTCCCCACGGTATTCATCCATGGCGGGTTGATTGAGAATTTCTCGGGTTAAACGAATACAATCGCGCCAGTCTTGTTTGTCTTGCTCAGTGCTGATGTAGTTAAACAAAATGCCTGGTTTAGCTTTGGGATCAGCTGATTTAATCCAGACCTGGCCTCGGCTTTCTGGTTTGTTTGGCCCAACATGCACTTGAAAGCCATGGCCATCAATTGCTTTACCACCGTCATAACGCATGGCAGCAGGTAGGAAATGATATTGGATATTTGGCCATTTCAGCCCTTTGCGAGAGCGAATAAACGCGCAGGATTCAAAGTGGTTGGTGGCACCTAAACCATCTTTAAACAGAATCCAGCGGGTGCCGATCATGCCTTTGCTGATCAGATCTAGTTTGCTATTTAGGGTGATAGGCTGTTTGCAGTGATACTGGAAATACACTTCCAAGTGATCCTGCAGGTTTTCACCCACACCTGGTAAGTCTTGTACAACGCCTACTCCTGCATCTTGTAATACCTGGGCAGGGCCAATACCTGATAGTTGCAGCAGTTGTGGTGAGCCTATGGAGCCTGCAGAAAGAATAACCTCTTGATTGGCTTGAACTTCAACCAGCTCATCATTTAGCTCATATTTAACCCCGGTGGCTCGCTTGCCTTCTAACACAACCTTATGGACAGTTACGTTACTAACCAAAGTAAGGTTGCTACGTTTTAACGCGCGGCGCAGGTAAGCATTAGAAGTAGAAGCCCGCACACCGTTATCCACCGTCATATGCATGGGGCCAAAACCTTCCTGACGGTAGCCGTTATAGTCTTCAGTGGTGGGGTAACCCGCTTGTTCTCCGGCATCAATAAAAGCCTGATATAGCGGGTTTAACTTCATATCATTGCCATTGCAGGTGGCTAAAGGGCCATCGCCACCCCGATAGGTATCACCGCCTTTGTACCAACTTTCAGCTTTCTTGAAGTAGGGTAGACAGTGTTGGTAACCCCAGCCTTTGGCTCCCTGGGCTTCCCATTCATCAAAGTCACAGGCATGGCCACGCACATACACCATGCCATTAATTGAAGAGCTGCCACCTAGCACCTTGCCCCGTGGACAGTGCATAGAGCGGTTATCTAAATAAGGCTCCTGCTCCGTGTGAAATTGCCAAGCGTACTTTTCAGTATTCATGGGGTAGGAGAGGGCGGTAGGCATTTGAATAAAAATGCTTTTATCGCTGCCACCCGCTTCTAGAACCAGTACTTTATGGCGACCATCTTCAGTGAGCCGGTCTGCCAGCACACAGCCTGCGGAGCCTGCGCCTACTATGATGTAATCGTATGCATCTGTACTCATTACTCGCGCTTCCCCTTAGCTATACGGGCACTCGATATCGCCCAACGCCACAAACACGCTTTTGGTTTGGGTGTATTGGTTGAGGGTCTCGATACCATTTTCACGGCCGATACCTGACTGCTTATACCCCCCCACAGGCATTTCGGCAGGAGAAGCACCCCAGGTGTTGATCCAGCAAATACCGGCTTGCAGTTGGGCAATCACTCGGTGGGCACGGGCAAAGTTGCTAGAGAAAACACCGGCTGCCAGGCCATAGGGGGTGTTGTTCGCTCGCTGAATAACTTCTTGTTCATCACTAAAGCGGAGGATTGACATAACTGGGCCAAAGATTTCGTCTTTGACATGGGGCATTTCATCGATACAGTCAGCAAATACGGTAGGCTTAACGAAGTTGCCTTTGTCCAGATCATTTTCGGTGGCTCGTTCTCCTCCACAGACTAACTGAGCGCCGCTGGCTTTAGCGGCTTCGATAAAGCCCAGTACTTTTTCCATATGTTGGCTGGATATCAACGCTCCGATTTGCGTGTTGATATCTGTGGGGTCACCAATGACTAAGCGCTGAGTGCGTTCTGCTACTTGGCTGACAAATTGGTCATAAATACTGTCGTGGACAAATACTCGGGTACCATTGGTGCAAACTTCGCCCTGGGTGTAGAAGTTGGCGAGCAGTGCCCCAGAAACAGCGTTATTCAGGTCAGCATCTTCAAAAACGATCAGTGGGGACTTGCCTCCCAGCTCCATAGTGACTTCTTTTAACGAGCCAGCAGCATCGGCCATGACTTTTTTGCCCGTGCCGCATTCGCCAGTAAACGACACTTTGGCTATTTCAGGGTGGCGTGATAGGGCCTGCCCGACCCGGTAATCCCCCTGTACCACGTTGAATACTCCATCAGGCAAGCCAGCCTCAGTGAAGATTTCAGCCAGTTTCATTGCACCTAAAGGGGTTTCCTCTGATGGTTTGAAGATCATGGCATTACCGGCAGCTAGCGCTGGTCCAGCCTTCCACATAGCAATTTGAATAGGGTAATTCCAGGCACCAATTCCTGCACAGATACCTAACGGTTCGCGTCTGCTATAAAAGAAGTTATTACCACCCAAGTCTTGTTGCTGGCCGTGAATAGTGGCAGCTAGGCCCGCGTAATACTCAATGACATCGGCACCTGTGGCGATATCTACGCAAATGGCTTCTTGCAGCGGCTTGCCGGTATCTTGTACTTCAATCATGGCAAGCTCGTCGTTACGTTCCCGCAAGATTGCAACAGCTTTCATTAAAATGCGTCCACGTTCAGCACCACTCATTGCAGACCACACGTTAAAGCCTTCTTTTGCTGCTGCTACAGCGTTATCTACATCAGCTAATGAGGCTTGTTGTACTTTGGCTAATACTTCACCTGTTGCGGGGTTACGGGTAACAAAGGTTTCTCCAGACGTGGCATCTTGATAGCGACCATTAATGTACAGTGAGTGTTGCATAGAGCTTTATCCTGATAATTCAGCTGTATATATCCAGTGATGCAGTATTGATTAGTGATGCAGGCTTGCTAGTTAAAGGCAGTGTTGTTGTGTAGTAGATGAGATGCTGTCTTAGCTAAGCCTGATGTTTAATTTTTATACGGCTTTAATTTAATTAGTTGTTCAATTAAAAATAATTTTGACTGTTTTTTATTCAGAAGTCAAGGGGGTGGGACAAAATGTCGCTTTTAGCCCCTGATATTTGATTTCAAAGAAACCCTAACAATGATTATTGTGGATAAAAATAACTGGCAGGTATGATTGATATGTGTCGTGCTCAGATAAACAGCTGGCAGCAACTGTCGTAAATGAAGTTAACTATGACGTGAATAAATAAGCTCAGTTGTTGGCTAAATAAACCACACAACAAACCATTGAAATCATTCGAGAAGGGTATTTTTATTCATCACCCATAACGACTTGGTTTTTTCCATTTTCTTTGGCTTTATATAAAGCCATATCAGCAATATCAATCAGTTTGGTTGTGGTATTGGCCGTTTTGCTGATAGCGCCTAACCCAATACTGACAGTGACATTAAAACTGCAAAAGGTTAGGTTTTCTATTTTTTTTCTGATACGGTCACCCACTTGATAGGCATCTTTCATAGTGGTATTAGGCATAATAATAGCAAGCTCTTCACCACCATAGCGGGCAGCTAAATCCATTTCCCTTACGGAATCATTGATAGTATCGCCAATTTTGCTTAACACTTCATCACCTTTTTGGTGGCCATAGGTGTCGTTAACATTTTTGAAGTCGTCAATGTCTATCATTAATAAACACAACATCGAGTTACTTCGTCTGGCTTCACCAAGTTCTTTTTTAAGGACTACATTGAATACTTCTCGTAAATATAAACCAGTTAATTCATCTTTAGTTGTAGCCTGAGCAACATAGTTAATTTTGTCTTCTTCAATTATTTTAGGCTCAATTAACGTGCATTTAATATTGGTAAGGTAGTCAAGAGAAGCGACTGATACACCTACATATCTACCCAAGGTATGATTTAGCTTTTGCATATGATCAATTATTTCATACCAAAGGGCTTTGGCTTCATTTTCAGGAAATGACTCATGGGTGAGAGACATTAAAATATTAGAGTATAGATGGCTTTTATATTTTTCTTTATAGCAGTTGTGTACTTTTTTATCATTAGCAATAAACTCAAGCTCAGCTAATGATAGAGTATTCTCATCAACCTCTATAATGTCTTCTAGCTGCTTTTCTGTATTGTCTAGCGAGTTGGTTGCAGCGTTACTGATTCTATCGTTACTTTTGGAGTTGTTACGATGAAGATTGCTATTGCTGTTATCATTACTGACAGTATGGTTTTTACTACCTTGAGCCACTTTTTATACCAACCTTTTATACCAACCCTAGTTTATGAATCTGCTTGAAAATCCAGAGTTTAATTATATCTAAAACTTTTATCGTAAATGAATGATTGGCCTCATTTTTTATGCCTTTTATAATATGATGATTTGAATTGAGTATTGATTAACACTATAGTTTCCAATGCTTAAAACTATCTAATAATCATCTTAAATACGGAACAGTGTTGTTTGAGATAGGTTTAACAAGTTGTGTTGGTTTTACTGTTCTTTTGATTTTAGCTCCTTTTGTTTTGAGCATGGACAGCTAATTCTCTATAAGCTGCCTTTTGGTGATACTAAGATTGTATAGCCAAAACTATTGTAGCCTTTCTTTGCAAATACTCGCTTAGGGCTGACCTATTTTAATTCAATACTATGCAAACAATAAAAAACTATAACTATTAATGGTTTTTATTTCAGTTTTAACTTTATTAATCTTTAATTATCTAGCCTACCTTGATAGATATCCTATGTGTGCTGGAGGCTAGGTTATGACCACCTTTCGTCAACGTTGGGTCAGTGGCCCACTTTTGCGGCACTTGAAAGCAGTTTTGCCCCCCATTTCTGAAACCGAGCGACAAGCACTGGAAGCTGGTGGTGTTTGGTGGGATTCAGAGTTATTGTCTGGAAAGCCTGATTGGTCGGTGTTGCATAGCATTGGTAAACCGAAGTTAACTGAAGAAGAGCAGGCTTTTTTAAATGGCCCGGTTATTGAACTTTGTAAAATGATAGATGACTGGGAGATTACTTTTGAGCATCGTGATATTCCCGCGCCCATTTGGCAGTTTCTAAAAGAAAAGTGCTTTTTTGGCATGATCATTCCTAAGCGTTATGGCGGCTTGGAATTCTCTGCTTATGCCCATTCTGAAGTAGTCACTCAAATTTCTACCTGTAGTACAACGGTTGCAGTGACTGTGATGGTGCCAAACTCGCTAGGGCCTGGTGAGTTATTAATGGAGTTTGGAACAGATGAGCAGAAAGAACACTATTTACCTCGCTTAGCTGATGGTCGTGACATTCCTTGTTTTGGTCTAACAAGCCCAGAAGCTGGCTCAGATGCAGCAGCAATGACTGATAAGGGGGTGGTTTGTTATGAAGAATACAATGGTAAGCGAACATTAGGGATGCGAGTAAACTGGCATAAGCGTTACATCACTCTGGGTCCTGTTGCCACTTTATTAGGATTGGCTTTTAAGCTGTATGACCCAGACCATTTGCTTGGAGAAAAAGAAGAACTGGGAATAACAGTAGCTTTAGTACCTACCAATACCCCTGGAGTTGAGATAGGCGAGCGCCATTACCCAGCGTTTCAAGCATTTCAAAATGGCCCCAACTGGGGGCGTGATGTGTTTATTCCTATGGACTGGATTATTGGAGGCCAAGAGCGAATTGGTGAAGGCTGGAAAATGCTAATGTCGGCACTGGCTGCTGGCCGGAGTATTTCATTGCCATCACTCAGTACTGGTGGTGCCAAACTCGCGGCGCGATCCACTGGTGCCTATGCGCGTATTCGTGAGCAATTTAATGTGCCAATTGGAATGTTTGAAGGTGTACAACAACGCTTAGCTCGAATAGCTGGCTATGCGTATATGTTAGATTCTGCTCGAAAAACCACTACTTGGGCGTTAGACCAAGGTAAAGTGGCTGCCGTTATATCAGCAATATTAAAGGCACACTCTACTAACTGTTTGCGAGAATCCATTAATGATGCGATGGATGTTCATGGAGGAAAATCCATTTGTGATGGGCCGAGCAATTATCTGGGTAATTTTTATCGCTCAATTCCTGTGGCTATTACGGTAGAAGGTGCGAATATCCTTACATGCAGTTTGATTATTTTTGGGCAAGGTGCCATGCGTTGTCACCCTTATTTATTGGATGAACTGCATACAGCTGAAATTAAAGATGAAGCGGTTGCTTTAGAAAAATTTGATGCTTTAATTGTTAAGCATTTAGTTTTTCAACTAAAAACATTCGGTCGTGCTTGGTTCCATGCTTGGACAGGCGGTTATTTTGCCACAAATCCAGATAAAGACGGTACATTACGCAGGCATTATCAACAGGTTGAGCGTTACGCATCTGCACTAACACTAGTGAGTGAAGTTGCATTACTAACACTGGGGGGTGAATTAAAACGAAAAGAGTTTCTTTCTGCTAGGTTGGGTGATGTACTAAGCCAGCTTTATTTAATTTCTTGTGTATTAAAACGCTTTGATGATGACGGCCGTCAGCAGGCCGACTTACCTTTAGTGGATTGGTGCGTTCAAAATAGTTTATGGATTATAGAGCAGCGCTTGGCGGAGGTGATTGCAAACTTTCCATCACGACCGCTGGCTTGGCTAATGCGTTTATATGTATTACCAAGGGGAGCTAGCCGTAAACCTCCTTCAGATAAATTAACCCAGGCTTGCGCGGAGCTGTTGTTATCTCCTTCCGATACCAGGCAGCGATTAACAGGTGGCGTATTTGTGGGTGATGCAAATACTGGTGTAGGCCGGATCGAAGCAGCTTTTGAGCAGGTCGTTAATACCCAACCCTTACGAGATAAAATGAAAGCAAACCAATTGAGGACTATTGAACAGGCAGTTGTGCAAGGTGTTATTACTGATCTTGAAGCTCAACGGTTAAAAGCAGCAGAACAAGCTGTTACTAAAGCAATAGAGGTAGACTACTTTGATGCGGATTATCTAAGCCAGTTAAAAACCAAACCAGGTGGGCACGCTGGTGTTAAGAAAAAACGGAAGCATTAAATAAAGGATACCTCTAATCAATGTTCAAGACCCGTCAACTTGCGCAGAGGCCGTAAACAATTATTATAAACCCAAAGCCATTACTATTGTTATAAAAATAGTAATGGCTTTTTTTTGAATTCTTAATTTTCTTATTTTTTTAAGTTTAATCCTGAGTTTTTATCCTCTTCATATACCTCTTGTGAATAACTTTTAGGCGTAAAGAAAAATAGTTATATACTCACAGTGAAGAATTTCACCTGATGTCAGCTCGTAATCGGTGATAAATTTACCCATCAGTAAATTGAAAGAGCGAATCAGATGAAATCATGAATAAACAATACTACAACGTACTAACAGAGGTGGGTACAGCGAAGCTGACTAATTCCACTTTAATGGGTGATACCCTTAAATTAACCACAGTTAAAGTAGGTGATGGCGGGGCAGAAGAGGGCAAAGAAACTTTCCCTAATGAAGCTGCGACAGCCCTGGTACGAGAACGTTGGTCTGGTAATATTACCAATCTATCCATTGACCCGGAAAATAAAAACTGGGTAGTGGCCGAGGCTGTGATACCTGTTGATGCAGGTGGTTTTTATATTACCGAGTTTGGTTTATATGATGACCAAGGTGACTTGATTTGTATTGGTAAATACCCTAAAACCTATAAACCCAAAGTGCAGCAAAACAGTGGCAGTGCCAGCAGCCTTTATTTAAAAGTGGTGTTGGAAGTGTCAAACGCTAAAAATATAGAACTTAAGATTGATCCCGCAATTGTGCTGGCTTCGCGGGAGTATGTTGATAGGGTTTATAAGGAACAATTATCTAGCTTACCATTCCCACCGGAAATCGTAGGTGGTGATAATCGGCTTAAAGTTACTATTAAAAATAATGAAAATAAACTAGTGGTTCAAAAAGACCAAAGCATTCGTTGGCGAGGTTGGAAGGAATTTAACACAGCTGATTATGATAAAAAAGAACAAAGGACATTTAATTACGAACCAGAAGAAACTTATCACTTAAGATGGAGTCCTACTGACGCTTTTAAATTATATGATGTTACTGATAACACATATAATCCAAATAATTTATCAGAGTATGATCAAATATTTGATACGAGTTATGATGATGTGCTGATGGGTAAGCTTGAAAAAGGCGAGTTTTATCCAGCTATTGTTGCAGCGAAGCGGGTTTATCGTTATAAGCTTAATGGAGATGGTGTTATAAAACTACCTTTAGGTTATCTAGATAAATCTTTTCGTATGCTCGTAACGGTTAGAGATATAGTTACAGCTAATAAAAACCATATACAGATTAATGGAGTTACTGGTCGTTGTGGTTATTTTTTATTAGATGAGGATCATACTACGATTACACCTAGAGTTGAAAAAAGCTTTTATATCAGTAGTGCTAATGCTCTTAATGAAGTTTCCATTACAACAGTTCACGGGGATGTTTGTGGAAATGAGCTGTATTTACAATCTCATCAAAGTGAATATTCAAATAGTGCTGATGAAGCAAGTGAAGAGCTTTTGGCTATGGGAGTTAAGCAGCTAAATTCAATAGAATTAAAAGAAGGACTGCCGCTTAATTACTTTGATGTTAAAAACGCAACTATAGTTTTTGAAGTATTTTAATTAAGTAAATTTTATCGCTGTTTAACGCCTCTCAGGGAGAGGGCGTTAAACGTTGCCAAAAAACTACTGCCAAGACCAGGTCATATCATGATCTGATGTGATCATTGCTTGCCAGCTGTCTGGGTTATAAGTCAGGGATAAATTAAAGTTGGCTAGATTCCGTAAATAGTCGCCATTCCACTGCCAACGTTGTGCACGGGTATTATTGCAGCGCTCGATCACTAGTTTACCACCTTCATTTAACTTCGCTGTTGCACACATATTAGTTGCGTGGGCTGGATGTAGACGACCATAGCGGTCTTGCCACCATTTTTGGTTATTACCTGAATGACAGTCCCAAGCCAAAACGAGTGTGCCATCAGTAGTGCCATTGTTAGCAACATCTAAACATAAGCCATCATTAGATACTATTTGACGCCACTCATCGTTGGGCGTATTACTGTCATCAGAAGCGCGAGAAAACAGTTCATTAACTACTGAGGTTAATGGTTGACCATAACGAGATGATTGCTTGGCTTTAGTCTTCCAGTTAGCAGGAACAGATTGACCTGCACTCCACTTACCTGAACCATCTTGCCAAGATTTAGCCATTGCTTTTGGTGTCGGCGTCCAGAGGAAATCAGGATGACGATTACTATACCACTCTCCACCTAAGATTTTTCCTTGGTTATTTAACTCTAAGTCATAGTAATAACTGACTTTAGTAATACCATCATACTGTGGACTATCAGTGCGTCGATGCGATGGATTAGTTTCAACAACATAAGACACATCCATTCTTACCCCAACAATATGGGTAGATTGACTACCACGATAGTTACTAAACTTATCATTGGTATAGTTTGATAGGGGGATAGTGGCAGCTTTGGCAGATGAATAGCTAGCGTTAGTTTGTGGATTAAAGTAAGTGACTTTATAAGACTGGATTGGCTGATTCCAAACTTGATAATCATAGGTGGCATCCATAATTAAGCTGCGACCAGAGATGCCTATCTGATTCACCACAGACATATGCCAGGTGCCGGGGTTTGTATCAAAACATACATTATTAATTATCCGGCCATTAGCATCTCGCTGAGGGTTCTTAATATTACAGCGGCTACCAATAAAACGGGTATCAAACCGAGCATTAGCCCACAGTAAAGTAGCCAGCGCTTTTATATCGGATGGATAGAAAGTGAGATTTTCACCACTGGCATCTTTTACTGTTAAGGTTTTTGTTGGACGTGGCAACATATAGGCAGCTGGTGCCCAACCATGACATAGCCCCATCCAACGTTCTACTTTGCCACTACGTTCATAATAGCCTTTGCCGCTATTCCAGGCATTTTCAGTAAGCGTATAGTTGGAATCACCCATTAAGAGGTCATATTTTTCTGCTGGGGATAAATTGTCTCGAGCTTGTCCTGTATAAGAAGAAACAGGTTTAGTGACATAACTAAAATTCCAGTAGTCTTTCCAGCTAGATGGTGATGAACGCCATAAGTCACTATCGGCATAACGCCAGCCTGCTGCGCCAGAATAAAGTGGCCAATAAGTATCTGACCAAGGTTGTACATCTAATGAGCGTTGTTTAGGTGCTTTTTTATCAAGAGTATATAAGTTGCTAATGACATTGTTGCCTAAGTCAACTAACCGGGCAGGGTTGTCATTGTTATAATTTATAGGTGCTCTTGGAATATCTAAATTAGTATTTTCTCCTCGAATGATTTTTTGTCGAGTTTGATCTTTATATTGAATGTAATCTCTGTTAGTGATAGCACTTTCAGAAAATAATGTGGCAGAATACCCTGTTTTAGGTGGCAATTTGTCCATTACTGCTGCAGGATTTTGGTGAAACTCCTCCATATAGGTTTTTATTTCTTCATTTAGATCTGCAAATGACCAGGTAGAGCACATCGCCAATGTTAAAGCTGCCAAGGGTAGTGGTTTGTTAATCATTAATATTCCCTTACTTTCTTATTTTATTTAAGTCTATCTAAAACGACTGATAATCTTAGTGAATAAAGATTACAATTTTATATTTACACATTGAAAAAAATAGATAAACATTAAACTGTTAGAAAATTATTTAATATTCCTGGTGAGTATGGTAGGGAGTCGTTTGAAGCGAGAAGATTAGAATTATATATTATAGCGGTATGGAAGTATGAACTTACCATAAGCGAGACTTGAGGATACTATAGAAAATCATTTTTAGCGGTTCTCTAATGATGTATTGACGATAGGAGGAATTGGACAGCCAATTAAAATAGCAATAGCCCTCAATACTTGCGCCTCTTTTAAAGTGACCTTTTGATTAAACTCAATGCAATAGCAGCAAATGTTAATAAATTGCTGCTTAAGTCCTGGCGTTAGATTTGCACAACATTCGAGTGCTCTGTAAAGTTTTTGGAAGGAAAGTTGGGATGGTAGCTGGTCTTGATTAATATTTAGTTTTAGCATTGCTGTTGCGAAGCAATGTTGTTGTTGCTCAGCAGGCATACCTGAGACACGACAAATAATGCCAATTACTTGAGGAATTTCATAGGTTAAACTACTAAACTGCTTTATTTCTTTAGATAGCTTGCCTGCACGATGAGTTTCTGCCCACTTATTGAAATAATGTTTTATAATAGCAGCAACAGCCCACTCAAATAGTGAAATCTTTTTATCAACTTGAATGAGTGCAAGTATGCTTTTTTCTAACTTAGTACGCTGTGCCAAACTACCTTGCTTTAACGTGGGAATAGCTATTTCAACTAATACTAATGGGTCGGGCATAGCAGCTATTTGGATTTGGTTTGCAAACTGTTCTACTTTTGCTGCTGTATCGGTATGAGGGTAATGTTGAGAAAGTAACTGTAATTGTTGTAATTGCAGGTCTTCTTCCTTAGCAAAAACTAAGGCCATCATATACAGTGGAGCATCAGTGAGTGAATGAAGCCCCTTGCTGATAGCAAAGGGTAAAGTTTTTAACAGTTGCTGAGCATATTGAATATGTTCAGGTTCGGGTTGGCCAATATGATTAATCGCTTGTTCTAGTTGCTGGTGAGTCACTGCTGCAACAGAAGAACTAAAACCCATGGCTGCTGAAATATTATTTGATTGCTCTTGGGCAGAGGCTGTTTGCTCCGGTTTATCTTCGAGCTCTGCTATATTTAATGAGGGTAAAAACCTGCCGTCCCAGCTGGGTTGTAGTTTTCTAATACGTTTTTCCAATGGTGGGTGAGAAGCAAATAAACTGGCAAAAAACCCCGTTGAGCTGCTACCAAACATCATATGACTGACTTCGTTGGCATTAGCTGATTCCAGGTTAGTGCCTACAGAAGCGCCACCTATTCGTTTTAGGGCATTACTGATACCATCTGGATTACGAGTGTATTGCAGTGCAGAAGCATCTGCTAAATATTCACGGGTTCGACTGATGGTGGATCGGATCCAACTGGCGAAAAAGGTGCCAATAGATCCTGCAATAACAAAAGCTAGCCCAAGTAGAAAGGTTTTATTTTCTCTGCTACGGCCACTATGGCCACCTCGTAATATAATCTCACCTAAGTGAGCAATCATGGTAATACCAAATACAATACCAATTAGTCTGATATTGATTCGCATATCCCCATGAATGATATGACTGAATTCATGTGCAATAACGCCTTCTAATTCATCGCGAGTTAATCTTTCACTGCAGCCACGAGTAACACCAATCACAGCATCCTCAAGCTGAAAACCAGCGGCAAAAGCATTAATAGCCAGCTCAGAATCTAGAACATAGACATCGGGAACAGTAGTGCCAGAGGCAATAGCCATTTCTTCGACAATATTTAGTAAGCGTTTTTCATAGAAGTTGGTGGTATTTACACTCACTTTTTTGCCACCTAAAGCTGAGGCAACTGTATATCCACCAGAAGATAATTTATAAGTTTTAAACAGACTGCCACATAGTACAGCGAATGCAACACCAGCTAAACAAGCAAAAAAGAAAGGTATATTGATCCAGTCAATTTGTAGGTAGGCTTGTTCTGGTGAGGGGATCGAACCGCTTTGTAAGTAGTAGAAAAAAAATAAAAGAGGAAAATAGAGGATTAGGCTGATACCAACAACGCTTACTATAAGTGCTAGTATCAGTATTTTAGTTTTTCTTTTGGCAATTCTTTGCCACTCAAAGAAATTCATAAAATTATATAGTATTTAATAGGGCTATTTGCCTTTTATGGAAAGAGTTAAAAAGATACCTTCGGCACTTGCTGAATTTGGGCTGAATCTGCAAATTCAAGCAAGCCAATATCCTGAGTGTGGCCAAACATATTGGCAAGTACATTAGGCGGAAATGACTGCCGAAAGTTATTGTAGTCAGTGACTGCGTCATTATAAAACTGCCTGGCTCTAGCCACTTTATTTTCTGTGCTGGTTAATTCCTCTGAAAGCTGCATCATATTTTGGCTGGCTTTCAGGTCCGGGTAATTTTCCATTACAACATTAAGCTGTCCAAGCGCACCTGTTAGAGACTGCTCAGCTTGACTAAATTTTCTCACATCATCTGGGGTTAAGTGTTGTGCTAAATCCTGTAATAAATTTGCTGCTGCATTTCTAGCAGATATAACTTTTTCTAAGGTTTCTTGCTCATGTTTCATGTAGCCTTTGGCAGTTTCAACTAAGTTTGGGATCAAATCATGCCGTCTTTTTAGTTGCACTTCGATTTGGGCAAAGGCATTTTTAAAAGTATTCCGCTTTTTCACCAAATTATTGTAGACACTAATTACATAAAAGGCTGCACCGATTAAGATAGCAAGGATGACGATTGTGGAGATAGACATGGTATTTGTTCTCCCTATGTGACACTTACACTGAGTATTCTAGACAGTATAGTTAGTGTATATACTCTTCGCTTTGATATAGCATGTTTACAGTTGAGAGTTTAATGAAACCGGTAATAGAACCTCACCCTTGGGATTTGGCTGAAGCTGAAGCACTAGAACTGCAAGGTCAGTTAGCTGCCAAGGTAATAAAAGAAGATAAGTTTAGTGAAATTCACTATGTTGCAGGAGTAGATGTTGCTTATGAAAAGCACAGCAATCAGCTAATTGCTGCTGTAGTTGTATTAAATGCAAGCACGCTTCAAATAGTTGAAACAGCGACAGCCTCAGGTTTTGCACAGTTTCCTTATATTCCAGGACTATTCTCATTTAGAGAGCTGCCTCCATTAATCAAGGCATTAGAAAAGTTATCAATGGAACCTGATTTAATCATATGTGATGGTCAAGGAATTGCACATCCTCGTCGATTTGGTTTGGCTTGCCACTTAGGGGTTTTGTATAACATACCAACCATTGGTTGCGGTAAAACTCGGCTAATAGGTGAGGCTGGGACAATAGAGCGGGTTAGGGGAAGTTGTGCAGAGCTAATTGATAATGAAGAAGTCATTGGTTGTGTGTTACGTACGCAAAGCGATGTAAAACCAATTTATGTTTCTATTGGGCATCGTGTATGCTTAGCAACTGCATGTGAATGGATATTAAAACTATCACCAAAATACCGGTTACCAGAGACAACAAGGCAAGCAGACCAGCTAGTAAATAAATTAATGACAAAGGCAAACAATGGCTAAATCAGAAATATATGTAAGCACTGACATAGAGGCGGATGGGCCAATTCCTGGTCCTCACTCTATGTTAAGCTTCGCTTCTGCCGCTTATACAGCAGATAAAAAACTCATTAAAACATTCTCTGCCAACTTAGAAACATTACCTGAGGCAGCTGCACACCCTGATACCAAAGCTTGGTGGGAGAAGAATTCTGAAGCTTGGGCTGCCTGTAGGGAAAACTGTCAACCACCAGACGTTGCGATGAAAAACTATGTAGAGTGGTTAAAAGCGCTGCCAGGTAAACCTGTGTTTGTTGGTTATCCTGCAACTTATGATTTTATGTTTATTTATTGGTATTTAATTCGGTTTGCAGGCGAAAGTCCATTTTCTCACTCAGGGTTGGATATTAAAACCTATGCAATGGCAGTATTAAAAACTAATTATCGTGAGTCCACTAAAAGAAATATGCCTAAACGCTGGTTTGATAAGCTTCCACATACACATGTTGCATTAGACGATGCGATTGAGCAAGGAGCTCTATTTTGTAATATAATGCGTGAGGCGGATAAAATGAACTAGAAATAGAACAATGCTGGTCTACTATCTTGTGATGGTAGACTTTGAGTGGAGTTTGTCTGTAGTTGATTTATATTTTCTTAAAATGGATAACATACTTTTGTCTTCTAGCATTTTATGTGCAGCGTTAATGAGTTGCTTGGCTATTGCTGGGGAGTTTTTTGAAAATGCGCAGTGTAGAGGATATTTTTTATCAACTAAAGAACTTAGGCGCAGTCCTGATGCGACACCTTGTTTTTTTAAATAATTGAACGAAATTTCATTATCAACTAATGCGTTAACTCTATTTAATTTCAGAAGTCTATATAGTAAAGCGGTTTTTTGTTTATTAATTCTTGTGGTAAGTCCCTCTTTAAATAGTGCCATCGTCTTTTTGCTGTATGTATAGCCAAGGTGGGTAGCAATGCTTTTACCTCTTAGCTGTTGATGATCAAAAATATCAGGGGACGCGTTACGAATGATGAAATATTCTTTACGGTAAAACATCACAGGTCCCCAATGGAAGCGCTTTGGAGAGCGGACCCACATAGGATTGTGAAAGCAAATCATTGCTGTTTTGCCTGTAACAAGAAAGTCATCTACCCGATTGGTGGGTAGATTCATGAAATAAGCTTGCTTACCAGTATTAGCTGCGATGGCACTAGCGACATCATAAACTAAGCCGCCGGTCAACTTTCCATTAGTTAGTTGATGGAATGGAGGGCCATGTTCAACATAACCAATATTGACCTGGTTGCTTGTTGCATTTAGTGAGTAAATTAGACTTAAAATTGTAAAAATAAAAATGTACATGATGTTGGGTGGAGTGAATTAATTTTTGCAAAGTCAAGTTTTAAGTTTGTAACAAAATATAAAATTCACAAAAAAATAAAAGCAACTTTATACTTGCTCATTTTTGTATAATAGCTGTTATATGTGAATATGCAATCTACATCTTTCGTGTTAGCATATGGTTTTTTTTATGGTTTCCTGAAAAATATTTGTTGAGACTATTTTTGATTGAGGTTTATATATACCCAAAGCGTAGGGTTTTTAGGGGCGGCCGTCGAGGATGAAGTCCCAGGCGTTTAGATAAACTAAATGACTGGGGTGGCAGTTGAATACTCCTGCATAAACTGCATTTCCACCATCCTTGGTGGTCAAAAGTGACGACAACAAACCCTAAAAATCATTCGAGAAGGGTATATGTTGGATAGGAATTGGTGTTATAATTATTTGTTAATATAAAGCTTCTCTACACTTCTTACTCCTTCTTTGTCTATAGCGATTTTAAATGCAACATTGCTTATAGCTTTTTCGCATTGCTTTATTTCTGCAATTAAATAGATGTTGTATAGTCTTCTTGTTGGTAGCGACACTACCTCATTATTTTTAGTGAAGGAAGGAATTTCTTTGTAAGCCTCATCAAGGTTCTCAAAGTATCTTCCCATATTGATTCTGATGATGTTCTGGAGTTCATAGCCAGTATTTTGAATTTCATTTTGTAAATTTATGGTATATAAATATCTTAAATGAATAATATCTTCAGGTTGATATTTGTCGATTTTACTTCCCAGTTTACTGTATCTTAGTTGATGAACTGAATTGGGTAGTGTAGAAGAGTCTGTTAGATGAAACCACTCTTTTATAAAACCAATTTTATTATTTTGAATATCTAGAATGATGTTTCTATCAGGAAAATAATTTGATAAACAGTTGCTGATTACTAATTTGATTCTATCTTTAAGTCGATCTCTAATTGCATAGCCTATAATGCCCAATGCCATTAGGTATAATCCACCTCTGCTTATGGCTTCCCAGTTTGAAGCTGCAACTTTTTCAACAGTAAATCCACAGATAGCTGCTAGAATTGCAGAAAATACAGCAATAGGTTCTTTAAGTCTTTTAATGGCAACTTTATTATTTTTTGTGTCAACAAACATTTCAGATTGAAAGTATTTTTTTAGTTTGCTGATCTTGATCAGATAATCTTCAGCTTCTTTCTCATTTGCTAAGTCAGTATTTAATTGTGCTTGCTTGGAATAACATGACTCCTCGTAAGTTAATTTTCTCAATAAGTTATCTATATGAACTGTATCTTTATCAATGTTTAAACTGTTTTTGTTTATATTATTTTTTATGGAGTAAATGTAGCGGATATTAACATAATTTAAGAAAGTTGCTAAATTTAATCGATGCTCAGGGTTTGGTAGAGATAAGCAGGCTTCCCAAATTTTTTTATTTGTTTCTGTGATTTGCTCAATATCATTAGTTAGTTGGAGAATACTTTTTGATCTGGCTCCTGGGTTGGTTTCTTGGGTTAAGCGATTGATGATTTTGGTGTGTATTTTGGTTTGCTTTTTTATAATGTCCCACCAATAAGCTCCCAGCTTTCGAATAACTTTTAAATCATCTTTTTGGTTTTGAATTGCAGTATTAAGAAAAGAGCTCTGGTCTGAGATTTGGCTCTTGAGCGACTTGGAAGATAGAGCAAGTCGTACCCGGCTACTGATATATGAATAAGCTTCCTCTTTATTCAGGTTACTTATACCCAGTGTACGTGGGGCTATAAAATAGAAGGCAACATCTGATACTTCCTTTTTTTCTTTGGGGATCAGTAAAGACTTTATTTCAAGGTTATGGGTGTCGTGTTTGGATACAGAAATTTTATGTTTCATTTTACTATAGGGTTATATCCTCCCAGTTATGCTTTTTTATGAGTAATATCTACCTATTGGGTATGACCAATATGAGCTCATATTTTAGGTGTACTAATGTAAGAGTAGAAAATGCAATATAGAATTCAAGAAAGAGTCGTTTGATGTACACATAGTGCGGGCCAGCTCTGCACTATGTATATAAAAAAAGGCCCTAATGGGCCTTTTTGTGTTTAAAAATTAGCCTTCATCCTCTGGGCTGGGTAGCATTTGCTGTGGCCACTCTTTTATATGTATATCTTGTTGTGGGAAGGCAATTTCAATATTGTGCTTCGCAAATAGCTGATTGATAGTCCTGTTTAGCTGATCTATAACAGGCAGCCGATCGCGTAGCTCTTGAACATGAATGCGTAGCTCATGATTTAAAGTGCTATCACCAAAAGCAAGGAAAAACACATCAGGTGCAGGGTCATGCAACACTTTGGGGTGTTCGTGAGCTGCTTTTAATAGTAGCTTGCGAGTTAAGTCTAAATCTGAGCCATAGGCAACACCTACATTGATAATGACTCGAGTAATAGGGTTAGACAGTGACCAGTTGATCAGCTGGTCTGTAACAAAGACTTTATTGGGAATAATGATTTCTTTATTATCCCAGTCGGTGATTGTGGTGGCTCGAATTCTAATTAGGGAAACAACCCCATGTTGATCACCGATGGTTACAGTATCGCCAATCCGAACAGGGCGCTCAAACAAAATAATTAAGCCTGAAATAAAGTTAGCAAAAATTTCCTGTAAACCGAAACCTAACCCTACACCGAGTGCCGCGACCAGCCATTGCAGCTTGCTCCATTCTAGGCCCAAGGTAGATAGTGCCATGATTATACCAACCCCAGAGATCACGTAACGTACCATGGTGGTAAGCGCATAGGCTGTGCCTTGGCGAAGTCTTAGTTTTGATAGAATGGCAATCTCCAACAAGCCAGGAAGGTTACGGCTTAGAATCATCGAAACGCCAAAAATAACTAATGAAAGCAAGAAGTCTTTGAGTTTGATTGGTACCAGCTCAGTACCTGTTTCTGTCGTAGACTTGTACTCCCATAGGGTGAAAGTATTTAAATATTCAAATACTGGCAATAGGCTAGACCAGATAAGATAAAATACGCCGACTAAAACAGCGAGCATTGCTGCATTAATTAGTCTGGTCGATTGACTGCTGATCGCTTCAATATCGATGGTGGGCTCTTCAAATACTTCCTGGGTTTGCTCTGCATCTCGGCTGGCAGCTCGTTTTTCCAGTGCTCGCTGGAAAGCTAGGCGACGGGCTGCTACATGTAAGTTACGAATAATTAGTGCATGGATAATGACCCAGCCAAGCAACACATAAAGTGATGCTAACAATAAACCTTGTACTGTCAGTGCGGTGTAGAAATATCCCATTAAAGTGAGCACAACCATTGCTAACGGGGTCAATGCAAAGAAGTAACCAAACAGATAATGGAGTAGTACTGATTTAAATAAAGCCACTGGTGGTTGAATTAACCTGACCAGTGCCATGCTTAATAATAAAGAGGCAACCATAAAGGGTATTTGGCCGATAACATCGCTATCCAGCTCCACCATTAAATAAGAAGAGGCTGCAGTAATAAAAGCAAGGGGGATTAATCCTAGAGCAAGCTTTCTAACATTGCGGTGAACATGTTCACTGACTTCAGGCTTCCATTTAAAGTGTTCAGTAGTAATGCCCTCAGATTTGGTGATTTCTTTTAGCCAAATAACACATAATGATGCAATGGCTGCTGCTATAAAACCATCACTTAAGGTTTTGCTTAAGGTGCTATTGTCACTACCGTTAATGAAGTAGCCTAAAGCAAATAAGGCAAGTGGTACTGGCAATGAGTGCATTAGGCTAACAGCCAGCACCTTAGGGGTTACTGAGAGGTTGTCTCGCTGTACTTTCCCTACTTTTTCTGTTTGCCATTGTTGGTAGTCAGCTAGTGATTGGCGACGGAAGATACAGAATAGGATTAGCACTAAAAACATCAAGGCTTCAGGCCAATGAACTTGAACATTAATAATCAATGATTCCCATGGGCTTCCCTTGAGTGCTTTTACTTGGTTACTGAGGTTACCTGAAAAATTTTTGAACCAGTCAATATCCATTTGGTCGTTACTAGCAATCCAGAACAGTTGTTTCTGTAGCTTTACCGCTAGCTCATCGCGATTTTTTTCTAATGACTTTTGGTCACCAGCTAAGTCTATGGCTTCTTTTAAAAGTTTATCATGTTGGTTAATTAAACTGTCGAGTAACTCCTTTCTGGTATTAACGAGTTTGTTAATTTCATCGTCAATTAAGGCACGTTCTTGTTCGGGGAGATCTGCTGGTAATTTTTTGGTGATTTTTTTTATGTAATCGTCTTCCAGTAGTTTTTTTTCTTCTTCTAACTGAAACTGATTGAAACGAAGGTTGGTGATTACCTCTGGCAGATCTTGAACAAACTCTGTTTTAGGTAAAATTTGTTTTTGTTTGCGGAGAAATTTACCCAGATTATGGCTACCACCTAATAAAGCAGTTTGCTGATCAATATCTTGTTGAATTTTTTTGATAGTTTCATGTGCTTGCTTAATCTCAGACACTTTTTTGCTATATTCACCGATTTTTTCAGCCACTTTTGATAAAGCGTTGCTATGATCAAGGTTTTTCTTTGCTTCTTTTTGTACAGAAGGGTGCTTTTTAGTAATGGATTCAGTTACTTTGGTAGCAGAATCAAGCACTTTCTTAGCTTCTTCCGTGCGCTTTTCTATAACCAGTGTTTCCATTGCCTTGACTTCTTTATCCAAGACTTTTATTTGAGCATTAAGTCTTGCTTCTTGGGCTTGAAGTAACTTTAGGCTTTTACTGCTGTTACGGTTTTGCAGTCTAAGGATTTTATTTTTTTGCTGTATAAATTCAATCTGGGCTAAACTTTGTTGGGCTCGTTCTTCAGGAAAACTGTCGCTATCGTCACCACTTTCAATATCTCGAATGACGGCGTTTAGCTCTTCGATGTGGTCATTATTTTTTCTGATATCTTCTTTGGTAGATTCTGGTAGTTTTTGGGTTATTGTGATAAGGCTTTTGGTTCGGTCGAGTTGGCTTTGAAATTCAGCCAGTTGTCCTTGTTTGTCACTAATGGTCTCATCAAGAGCTCTGGAGTCCATCTTTTTGAATTTTTGTAATAATGCATTGTCTTCAGGAATATTGATTTTAGCGACTTCTGCCTCTACTTTTTTCAGTTTGGCTGGAATTGCTTTGTACTCTGCTCGAAGCTGCTTATATTTTTTTTTAGACTTTTCAATATTGTTTAAGTCGTCGATGGTTTTTTCAATAATGTCGCGAAGGGCTTGTTCCTCGCTTTCCTCTAGCTTCTTTTTTTCTATATGTTTTAATGATTCAGTTAAGGCACTAGTGGTAGGCAAACTAGTCTCATTACCGGCAGCACTTAAATAGAGAGGTTGTAAAAAAAGCAACAATAGCACTAAGCTGACAGGAAATTGCTTAACTACACGTTGTATAGATTGGTATAACATAATGACCTAGCTACTCACCATTAACATTACTTACATTCAGCTAATGTAATTCGTACTAAATAAGTTGTTGTAGTCTTTATACTAGCCTGTATAACTTGGGTAGTACTACTACAACAGCTGTATGACCTTCTTAAAAGGCGAACCATTGTAAGCTAGTTCTCTAGCCTCGCTTAATCTTTTGATGGTATTTTGCCAAACAGTTCTATAGGTAAAAGTCGCTAGCCAAGATATTTTTGTGACGGGTGAGGTAGTTACGCTGGTGGGAGCTTTGATGTACTGCTTACTGTTATTGAATGGCCCTCATTAAGAGGGCTTAAAGAAGAAGGGATATGGTAGTTAACAGGCCCTAATACAAGCTAAGAGGTGCTTCTTGCAAGGCGGCCAGTTGTTCTCTTAGCTCCAAAATATGATCTGCCCAATAGCGTGGAGTGTTAAACCAAGTGAAACTATGGGGAAAAGCTGGGTCATCCCAGCGTTTAGCTAACCAGGCACTATAATGCATTAATCGTAGGGTACGAAATACCTCGATTAACCTCAGCTCACTGGTATTAAAGGTATAAAACTCATTATAACCACCTATCAATTCTGATAGCTGTGCTGTTTGTTGATGGCGGTCACCGGAGAGGAACATCCATAAGTCCTGAATAGCAGGGGCCATACGGCTATCGTCAAAATCAACAAAGTGAAATTGATCTCCTCGGGTTAAAATGTTGCCTAAATGGCAGTCGCCATGAATACGAATAGCCGTCGGCTTAATTCCACTTTGCCAAATAGCTTCTACTTGTTTGATGCAGTCTTCTGCCAGGGTTTGATAAGCTTTGACTAAGTCTAAGGGGATAAAGTTACTCTCTAGTAAAAACCGGTAGCTGTTGGTGGCATATTGTTCAATAGTGATACCAGGGCGATGTTGAAAAGGCTTAACTGCACCTACTTGGTGTATACGTCCTAATAATCTACCCAACTGGAGCAGGGTATCAGCGTCATCACATTCTGGGGCATGACCACCATAACGGGGGAATAGGGCAAACTGAAATCCTTTATGTTCATGTAATGTACAGCTGTTTATCTTTACTGGTTGCACGGCAGGAAGTTCAACTTCGGCAAGCTCTGCAATGAAGTCATGTTCTTCAAGGATTTGCTCTTTACTCCAACGCTCTGGCCGATAAAACTTAGCAATTAGTGGCGTTTCTTCTTCTATTCCTACTTGATAGACCCTGTTTTCATAACTATTCAATGGAAAAATTCGGTTATCACTGAGATAGCCTAATGACTCTACAGCCTCGATGATAGTGTCGGGGGTTAAACTGTCATAAGGGTGGCTCATGCTAACCTCTATATACAATGAAAGATAACTTATGTCCCTTGACAGTTTACCTCTAAGCCAAACTGTCAACAGAGCTTATAATGCAAAGACTATATAAAGGGTGCCATAGAATGAGTAGAGCGGAAAGGGCCGCTGACTAATATTTTTATATAGCAGCTTAAAGCCATTCATTTTGGCTATAGGTGAATAATAATTTATTTCATTTTCTTAAGGGCATGAAAACAATTAATAGCTAATATTTATAGTTAAGCGCGATTTGTAGTGGTTTGGAGTAGCGTTTAATGAAAAAAATAAGCTTGTCATCTGTATTGTTAATTCTACTGACTAAGTTAGCTGTGATCTGTAATGCTGAGGAGGGGATTGAAAGTAATACAATTTACTTTGGGTCAGTACTGGCATTAAAAGGCCAGGCAAGAGATCTGGGGCTAGGTATGAAAACTGGCTTAAATGCGGCTTTGAAAGGGCAGACAGTCAATGGCTTAAAAATAGAAGTGCTGTATCGAAATGATAATTATGAGCCAGATATGGCTGTTAAAGCAACCCAAGAATTAATCAATAAACCTGTTTTTTTAATGATAGGGAATATAGGTACGCCAACTGCCAAAGTTACATTGCCGCTATTGGCTGCACATAATATCCCAGCAGTTGGTTTTTTTACCGGTGCTGGTTTATTGCGGCCAGGTGTAGCCCCCACAGTTAATTATCGGGCTAGTTATGTTCAAGAAACCGGTGCGGTGATAAAAGCGGCTATTCAAAATGGTATTGGCCCAGAAGCAGTATGTGCTTATGTTCAAAATGATGCATATGGTATGGCTGGTTTGGTAGGCGTTAAGAATGCGTTAGCTAGCCATAATAAAACCGAACAAGTAGTAAAGGTGCTGGATAAAATTATAAACATAACAGGTGACAACCCAGAGCGTAATAATATTGGCCCTGTTGGAACCTATAAAAGAAACACAAAAGATGTAATTGATGGCTATAAATCGTTAAAAACCTGGGAGAAAAATAATGGCACTAAATGTAAGCTGGTTGTTACTGTTGGTGCTTACGAAAATATAGCTAAGTTCATTTGGTATGCAAACTACAAAAAAAGTGAAAACTGGATTGTTAGCGCAGTTTCATTTACAGGGGCCGATAACTTAAAGAAATTCCTTTCTCATTATAAAGCTTCAAGGAATGTGCTTATGACCCAGGTGGTTCCTCTCATTGACTCTGCAATACCTATTGTAGAAGAAGCTAAAAAGAAAATAGGCAGACGATTTGGTTATGTCTCTTTGGAAGGATATATTGTAGGGAAAATGGTGTTACATATATTACGAGAAGTCTCCTCACCTATTACCCGAGAAAAATTTTTAGCTAAAGCAAGACAGTCTAAATTTGATTTAGGAGGGGTAATAATAGACTTTACAAAAAATGGCTATCAGGGCTCTGATAAAGTAGAAATCAGTGTTTTAGGGCATGATGGTTTTGAGTCTTTAGCTAGTGATTTTTGGAAGAATTAGTGATTAGGTGGAGTGAAACACTTGTTAAAAAAGGGGATGTGCTCTAATTGTAACTGGCTTTGCGCTATAAAAATAGTGTATGTGTGTACTGAATTTTTATTTTGTCAGGCGGCCTTGACAGAAAATATAGTGCGTTTTGCCGCATCTGAGCAAGAACCCTATATTGGACAAAACCTATTAAATAATGGCTATGTTGCTGAGCTGGTGAAAGAAGTTTACAGCATTTCAGGTTATAAAACTGATATAAAGTTTTATCCCTTGGCCAGAGCAAGAGAGCTCGCAAAGCAAGGTAAAGTTGATGGGCTGTTGCCCTTTTATCAACAGCATACAGTCAATAATGTTTTTGTACTCTCTAACCCTTTTCCTGGTAGCAGTATTGGATTAATAAAGAAAAAATCTTTACAGATTGCAAAACTCTCTAATTTGAATGACTTATCCTGGCATAAATTAGTATTTCAAGATAAATATAAGTTTGGTGCAGTAAGAGGCACAGAGGATATTCTATCAAGTTATAGTGAAGTTAAAACGTTAAAGCTTGATCTTGTCAGTAGTGATATTCAAAATATTGATAAGATCATTGCCAATAGAATCGATTTTGCAGTAATTGATAAATACACAGCGGCTGATTTGTTGATTAATAAACGGCCACATTTTATTGGAAAACTGGAGTTTATGCCTCCACCTTTGCTTCATAGTAACTTTTATGTTGCTTTTTCCACAATACCTGAAAACGTTCAAAAAAATAAAAGGATATTCGATAAAGGGTTGAAAGTAACTATTGATAATGGAGGGTTGACAAAAATCATGTTAAAACATGGTTTTATGTCAGAAGAAGTGAGTGGTACCTCTAAACAAAAACTAACCATTGGTACGGTTAATAATAATGATATGGTCGTTATGAAAAGGCTATCTAAACACTTTGAGGCTATGCATCCCAATATTAAACTTGAGTGGCGTATTCTTGATGAAGATATTTTACGAAAACGTCTAATGGGAGACCTGGCAATAGCAGATGGTCAGTTTGATGTAATGACAATAGGTACTTATGAAACACCAATTTGGGCTAAGCGAAATTGGTTAACACCGCTGCATAGTTTTCCAAAGAAATATGATATAAATGATATTATTGAAAACGTTAAAAAAAGCTTGTCTTATCAGGATGCATTGTATGCATTACCTTTTTATGCTGAAAGTTCTGTGACTTATTATCGTACTGATTTATTGAAGAAACTGAATATTAAAATGCCGTTGCAGCCAACCTATGAAGAAATAAAACAAATTGCAGCTAAAGTACATAATCCTGCTGAGCAGATATATGGTATATGTTTAAGAGGAAAAGCTGGTTGGGGTGGTAACATGGCTTTGCTAAGCACTATGGTAAATACATATAACGGCCAATGGTTTGATACCAAGTGGTTGCCTACCCTAAACACGACTCCATGGCATGAAGCGGTATCCATGTATAAAAATTTAATTATAAATTATGGCCCTCCAGAACCTATTAATAACAATTTTGTCGAGAATTTGGCATTATTTGCAAACGGCCAATGTGGTATTTGGATTGATGCTACAGTTGCAGCTGGTTTGCTATTTAACCCAAAATACTCAAAAGTATATGATAAATTGGGTATTGCTAATGCACCAATAGCTAAAACCTCAAAAGGGGCAAACTGGCTTTGGTCATGGGCATTGGCTATCCCTGCATCATCCCATAAAAAGGAAGCAGCATTTAAGTTTATTACTTGGGCAACATCAAAAGACTATATAAAACTGGTTGCACAGCAAGAAGGATGGGTATCTGTGCCTCCAGGTACCAGAAAGTCTACCTATCAAAATAAAGACTATTTGCAGGCAGCACCGTTTGCAAAATTTGTATTCAATGCAATTCAATCTGCTGACCCGCATGAGCCTACTTTAACTCCATCACCTTATATAGGAATTCAATATGTAGGGATCCCAGAGTTTCCTGCAATTGGACATCAGATAAGCTTAAAGTTAGTTGAAGTTCTAAAGGGACGAATTGAGATCGATCGATTTTTAAAAGAAAGTCAAGCCATTGCAAAACAGCAAATGCAGCATTCTGGCTATATTCTTCACTAATGACTTTTAGTCTTCATTGGCATTTACTCGAATGGGTCGAACCACAAAGATTTATCATTTAATAGAGACTCGTTCGTGAAAAGAGGATTATAAAGTTTGAATAATCTTCTTGACTTTAGCTTGGCTCTTTTTATGGCTTTTTTATTATATTTCCAAAACCACTTATCATATTGACCATTAGTTTTAATTAATTTAAAACCATGTTTAATTCTTCTTTCCAGAGAAGGGTTTTTGTTGGAAACATAGAAGAATTTTGGCCAAGGGTAATATACTAAAATATCTTGTTCAATATGCAAATTTGGTAAGCGTTCTTTCCGATCATCGTATTCTGCTGGGGCTTCATTAACACCCCGCGAAAAATAGTCAACCCTTCCTTTAGATACCATATCGAATAAGCTTTCATAGTCTGTGCTAGTTTGAACATTGATATTATTAGCTTTGAATACTTCCACATCATTCCAAAAGCGTCCTTGGGCTACGGTAAGTTTTTTGAACTCAGCCAATGTTTTTAGTTTAGAAAATTTTGGTTGATCTTGTTTGCGGATGATAAAAATACGATAACCTAATAAACCTTTTCTAATTGGTTGCCAAATAGGAATTAAATACTTTTCAAGATAAGGCGTGGCACTGCTCCAAATTACATCATAAACTGATCCATGAGTTATTAAATATCGAAACTTTGCTTCATTAACTTTATCTTTATGTGAAACCAGCTCACATGGGCCAAAATCTTTTTTTGAGGCATCAATAATGATGTGTAGTAACTCTTCAATATCAAGCTCCCTTTTAGCTGTTTGTGGATATATTACTTTTTCGATAGAAAAAGCACTAAATATCAGTAGGGAGAATACAAGAGTACTCAATTGAAAATAAAGTTTATACAAGTTGACTTCCTACTCATTTTGATCATACATTGAGCCTAGCATCTCTGCGTAGAAAGTGTGACTATCTATCCATACTGAAGATGGAGAGTAGACTTTCAAGACCAACGTACACAAGCAGTAACAGAGCTGGATGTTTTTTTGATTTTGAACTGCCACTTTTGTGCCTGGCAAATCTCTTGGACTAAATCAAGACCAATGCCAAACCCGGTAGTATCATCTCTATCACTCATTACCTGGTTTTTAATAATAAAATAGTCTTTTGCTGGTCTTATGTATATTGTGCCTGAATAAGAATGTTGAAAAGCATTTCTAATTAAGTTATTTATAATTATCTTAATTAGTGTGGCAGGTACTAAAGTATTCGTTGTTTTAGAGCCTTTAGTTATCCTGATAAATATATTTTTGTTATGTAGTAAATAACTATTATCTTTTAATAGAAAATAGGTCAGTTCTTTAATGTCAATATTTTCGGGTATTATATTGGCTGTATTCTTTTTTGCTAGCCATAAGAGCGATTCAGTAAGGTCTTTCATGTGGCGACCAGACCTTAGTATACGCTGATATGACAGATATAAGTCAGGGTATGCTGAAATACCTTGTTTTTCCAATAGTTGTGTCGAGGCAAGTAATACTGAAATAGGGGTACGTAGTTCGTGGCTTAATTGTCGTAGAAATTTACTTTCTCGTTGATTAATGGCTTGAATTTGTTGATAAGAAGCTTGTAGGTTGTTGGCAATTTGGTCAAGCTCTTTATAGCGCTGAATGGGCTTCGGGGATGCCATATTATTAGACCATTCAGCCAGTTGACTGGTTGCTTTAATGATTTTTCTTGAACTGAACCAAGCTAGTGTTGAGGTGAGTAAAATAAAAATAACGGTTATGATTGAGATTCTATTGACTAGACTAATAAAGTGGTTATCTTGAATCTTATGATCTAAGTTGAAATAGCTAATAATAAAATAATTTTTATTGGTGTATTTTTCATCAAAATGACAATAAGCATAAAGATGAAAGTGAAAGTCACCTATCTGCATAAAAAAATTGGTGACTAGCTCTCCGGTATCAGGTTTATTTGGTAAATACTGTTTAATGCTTGTTGGTATTTCATCCCAGCTATTATATATTTCATGCTTAGCTGTAGGTTTGGCTGACATTTGCTTTGATTTTCGGTACCAATGTTCATATTGTTGAATCATCTCATGAATAACAACATCATAAATACCTGCTCGGTATGTTTTAAATGCGAAATAGGAGTAGACCGCCATTATTATTAAAGCGCACGCAAGTAGCTTTAAAATAATTTCAGTTGTCAGCCTTCTCATTATGTTCTCTTATTGTGATGCCTATACCTGATATGGTATGTATAAGTGGTTTAGTAAATGGTTTGTCGATAGCTGAGCGCAATTTATGTATATGAACTTTTAAACTATTAGGTGCAGGGCAGCAGCTATCATTTCCCCACAAATAATCTTCAAGTTCTTGTCTGGAGATTATCCGAGGACTATTTTTTACTAAATACTCTAATATTTTCCAGCAAAAAGGAGTGAGCTTAATCGTTATATTACCTCTTTTAACAATGTGTAGGCTTAAATCTACGGTTAAATCTCCGACAGTAATAATATTATTGAGTCTTTTGTGTCGTTGAGTTAATACCTTAAGACGAGCGACGAGTTCTGGCATATCAAAAGGTTTAATTAAGTAGTCGTCGGCCCCTACAGCAAAACCTTCCAGCTTGTTATCTAGGGTTTCACGAGCGGTAAGCATTAGTATCGGAGTATTGATATTATTAGCTCTTAACTTACTGCAAATAGTCAAGCCATCTCTGTAGGGTAAATTTAAGTCCAAAACAATGACTTCATAGTTATCTTCTAGCAAATTATAAGCAAGCCTACCCGTTGCATCATAATCGCATTCAAAACCTTCCAAACTAAGGTATTCACCCATGGAGGCTGCTAACTCTTGATTGTCTTCAACTATTAACACGCTATATTTCTGCATAATGGTAATGGTCCGAGCTGCTAAAAGCTTGGATTACTAATATAACTATACCTCTTGAAAGAAGTTTGGTTGTAAGTTTGTCTGGATTAGATACTGAGAGGCCGCTAATATTGCATAAAAATCAAACAAAAAGTAATTGATATTAATACTTATATAGTTAAATAGAATGCTTGATTGGAAATAAAGTATTAATATGCTTATAGGTAAATATAGTTATATATCGTATACAGGTTTATCTATTACTGTTGAAATACACTGTTCGAGTTACAAATAATAACAAAACTCAGCTTATTTATTCTTATATCATTAACCTTTCATTAACCCCTCGCTCGTTAGACTAGCCCCGTAGCAGTAATTGTGAAAATCAATTGATTTGTGCTCAAGAGAATACAGTAGTTTATATTAATTAAACATAGAATTTAAACAGATGTTTATGCTTGTTGATCGGTATTAGCAGCTGTATATCAAGTTAATGAAATACATCGTAAGGTGCTTGGGTGATAGTGAATAATGGTATCTGAACAGCGTAGGTTTACAGAGCTAGTAGCTACTTATCAGAAATCATTGTATCAGTATGCTTATTGGCTTACACATGATCAGCCAACAGCAGAAGACTTGGTTCAAGATACTTTTATGAAAGCTTGGCGAGGATTTGCTGGGCTTAAAAAAATCGAATCAGCAAAGGCATGGCTGATTACGATTTTGCGTCGTGAAAATGCTCGAAGGTTTCAGCAAAAAACGATTGATTACTCCGAAGTAGATGTTGAGGACATGGCTGACTATAGTGGTCGTTATCACTACTCCGAAAACTTAGACTCACTTCGTTATTGTATACAACAGCTGCCAGATATGTATCGTGAGCCTTTGCTAATGCAAGTTATATTAGGGTTTTCTCAAGAAGAAATTGCTGAGGAATTAAATATCCCTTCTAATACCGTCGCGACTCGGCTAAGACGCGCTCGTTTTCAGTTAAAAACTATTACCCAAGAAAATGAAATTTTGGTTAATAGACAAAATAAGGTAAAAGTGAAAGGGTAATAATTCCTATTTAAATTTATTTTTTGCTGCCTTGAATACTTATTGAAACTACTTTACTTGCGATTCACACTCATTTACCTTATATAAACGTTTGTTAGAGGTTTTCTAGGGAATTGAAAATAAAAGGACATTGTATTGATAGTTGAAACTGATCAGTTGGTTTTGCGCGATTTTCAACAAGCAGATATAGAACAGTATTGTGTATTAACTCAAGATGAAAAATACCAGCGTTTCTATAGTGAAGAAGACTGTTCTATAGAAAAGGCTAGAACATTGGCTGAAATGTTTGTTAAGCAAACAGCTGACCTTGAAAGAACAAAGTTTCAGCTTGCTGTTACGCTCAAAGATTCTGGTCAATTGCTTGGGACTGTTGGATTACGACTAGAGCCAGAGCAACAAGCTTCTATTGGCTGTGGCATTGCACGTAAACATCAGGCTACAGGGCATGCCAAAGCGGCGATGTCTGCTTTAATTGGCTATGGTTTTAAGTGCCATAATCTCCACCGGATTTATGCTGAAACAATCGCCGATAACAAATCAGCAATTCAGCTATGTAAAAAACTGGGCATGCGAGAAGAAGCATACTTTGTTGAGAATCGGTTTTTTAAAGGTAAGTGGTGGAATACAGTTGTTATGGCCATACTTAAAAGAGAGTGGCAAAAAACAAAATAGAAGTAGCTATACCCAATGCGAGGGGAGGGTTAAAGTGTAAACCGCTTAACCTGCTCATCTAACTGACAGGCTTTACTTAATAATTGCGTAGTGGCATCAGCATTTTGTTGAGTTTGGTCGGTAGCGAGTTGAATAAGCTGGGAAACGTCTTCAATGGTTGTGGCTATTTCATGGGTAACATTGGATTGCTGTTCAGTTGAGGCGGCAATTGAAGTTATCATGCTAGCCACATCATTAACATGGCTGACAGCTTCTTCAATTGAATGTCCTGCTGCCTGGGCATTGTCCGTACCTTGTTTCACTAATTGGATGCCATTAGCCATGAGCTTTACTGCTTCACTGGTCTCTTGTTGAATGGCTTGAATCGAGCGGGTAATTTCTTCTGTTGAGGTGCTCGTGCGCTGGGCTAACTGTCGTACTTCATCGGCCACTACAGCAAATCCTCTGCCTTGCTCACCTGCACGGGCTGCTTCAATAGCAGCATTAAGCGCTAATAAGTTAGTTTGCTCAGCAATATCTCGGATGACTTCAGTAATGCGACCAATTTCTTCACTTTTCGCGTTTAAATTTTCGACGGCCTGGTTGCTGCTCGTCACGGATTGCTGAATATCGCGGATAGTTGTAATGGTTGCTTTGAGTTTATCTCCACCTTCATTGGCAATATTGGCAGAATCTTGTGCATGGTGTGATGCATCTGCCGTATTTTGTGCCACTTGATTGGCTGCGGCAGATAATTGGTCTACAGCACTGGCTATGGTAGTTATTTTTTCATTTTGATGCTGCATCGAGCCAGCTATTTGTTTATTAGCTTCAGTTAATTGAGCAGTTCCCTGGTTGACATCTTGGGTTGTGTTATTCATCTGCTCAACCAATTGGCGTAGGTGGTTTGCCATGCGGTTAATTGACTCAGTCAGATTGCCTAATTCATCATGGACTTTGACAGGTAAATTTTTCCCTGAAAGATCGCCATTGGCAATTTCATTGGCTTTGCGATTAAGAGGGACTAAGGCATTGACTAACTGCTTGCTAAATATCACGCCAATAATAATACTGACTAGCAGTGTTGCTACACTGGCACTAATGACGGTTAGACTGATTTTTTCTATTGCCTCGCCTAGAACCTTGGTATCTTGTTGAGTTAATTGATTTTGCTGTTTAATGATTTCAGTAATTTGCTCAACTCTAGGCACTGCCTCTGTTGCCATTAAATGATAAGCTTTATTCCAGTCGTTTCCTTTACGTAGCTTGATCATTTCCTCGGGCAGTGGGGCAAACAGTTGGCGCATTTTAAGATACAGCTTCCAAATGCGAGCCTCTGTTTCTGTAAACAGGTAAGCCATGTCTTCAACGGGCTTTAGTTTTGTCTGGTTTATTTGCCAGTTGGTTTGGAATTTTTCAACGAAACGATTATCGCCTGTAATTAAAAAGTCCTTTAAATTCGAAATACTATTACTTAATGAGCTGTGGCTATCAGCAAATAATTTAAGGAGATGTTTGCGTTTAGGGGTGGCTATTTGTTGATCTTCTTCGTTCATTAAAATATTAAGTTGATCTAAAGCAGTATCTGCATAAGGTCCTGCCTCATTTAGTAGTGTTGTAATCGCGGGTATGTTTGCTTCCGTATGGCTTAGAGCCTCTATTTTATCCTGCCATTGTCGTAACTCTGTCATGATAGGAGTGAGCCGGTTTAAGCTATCGCCCAGTTGCTGGTCTTTTTGACTTGGCTGATTAGCAAGTTGGCTGAGTTGTTGCTGCGATTGCTGAATAGTTTTCCAGGCGGCTATACGTTGCTTCTTGAATTTTTCAGCCTGTGCCGATTGGTTGCCTAAAATTAAATAGCCCCGCAAAGCAGCAATTGAAGTATATAAGCCATTAAGTAGTTCTTTACTGGCATTAACAACCACAAACTGGTGTTCAATCAGGTAGCTTTTCGCCTGGTTAATTTGGGTTGTGCGCTGTAGGGTTAAGAAGGCAGTAGCAGCAATTAAGGCAATAATTGTACCAAACCCAATAACTAGCTTTGTGGTGAGAGTGAGTTTCATTGTTGATGTTGAATTTCATTATTACTACTGGTTCAAGTGTAGATGAAAGGAAAAGATTTAAGTAGCAATGGCTCTAGACAGTAGTGCTACGCTTTTAATGCTGGCGTAGATAGCTTTACCTGACTCTAGTTGTAGCTCCTGGCAGGACTTACTGGTTATCAGTGATAAAATTCGTTGCTGGTTGACGGTTAATTCAATCAAGCATAAACCATCAGCAATATTGGTAATTTGGCTAATAGTGCAAGGAATGCTGTTTAATGCGCTGGTGTTATGGTTGGGCTGCAGTGCCAGGCTAACATCTTTGGCTGGAATTTCTAGGCGAATACGATTACCTGGGCTATAGGGGAGCTGGTGTAAACACACTTTAAACCCATCCAGATCAAGAAAAGATAGGTGATGTTGCTGGTCGTGCTTAGTTAAGTCTCCTTCTACAACACTCACCATATGATGTAAATCTAACCGTTGTTGTGGCAGGTAGTGGCTTAATTGAAAAATATCAACGTTGGCTGTGATATTTCCTGCTTCCATTAAAATAACTTGATCAGCCAGCTGGTTTACTTCATGAATATCATGGCTAATTACTAGCCAGGGAATTACCATTTGTTGAGCAATATGGTGCAGGTTGCTCCATATTTCTCGACGACTGGCACGATCAAGGGCCGTTGAGGGCTCATCCATTAATATTAATTGACAGGCTGCTAACAGTCCTCGGGCGATGGCTACTCGTTGCTGTTGACCACCTGATAACTCATAAGGATAGCGGTTAATCAGGCTATCTAAGCTTAACAGGCTAATCGCATCATTCAGACTAAGATACTGTTGATAACCCTTAAGTCGACGCTTAATTGCAAACTTCAAGTTATCCAACACAGTTAAGTGGGGAAATAGTCGTGCGTCCTGAAATACATAACCTACTCCTCGTTGATAAGCCGGGGTAAATAATTTTTTTTGGCTATCTAACCAGGTTTGCTGGCCTAAGGTAATTTTTCCTGTAGCTTGTTGGTTCAGCCCAGCGAAAGTTTCAAATAAAGTAGTTTTACCACAGCCAGAAGGGCCAAAAATGGCTGTAATACCCTGGTTGGTAATTTCTCCAGCAGCGCTTAATTGAAATTGATCCTGGTTATTTTGCAGTAAACACTGAACATTAAAGCTTAGCATGGGCGGTTGGGGAGTTAGCAGCTTGATTATTACGTTGCAAGCTGTACAACAGCCATAACAACAGAAATGAAAATACCAGTAAAATTCCAGCCAGCCAGTGGGCTTGTTGATAATTTAAGGATTCTACATGGTCAAACAATGCAATGGATAATACTTGGGTTTCACCAGGAATATTGCCTCCAATCATTAACACCACACCAAACTCACCAACGGTATGAGCAAAAGCCATGCTGGTGGCGATTAAAAAGCTGCGTTTAGTTAGAGGAATAATCAGGTTAAAAAATTGATCCCAACGGTTGGCACCCATGCTAGAGGCTGCCTGTAATAACTTGATATCCAGCTGATTAAAAGCGGCTTGTAGTGGTTGTACCATAAATGGCAGAGAATATAGCACTGAGCCAATTACCAACCCTTGAAAAGTAAAGGTAAGTGAACTTCCCGTCAGTTGCAGCCAAAAATTACCAATGAAAGAATTGGGTGAAAAAGCGATTAATAAATAAAAACCCAGCACGGTGGGAGGCAAAATTAATGGCATGGCCACTAATGCTTCAATCATGTTACGAACACGACTGCGGCCATGAGCAAGCCACCAAGCAATAACAGGGCCAATCAGTAATAAAATAATGGTAGTGACTAAAGCCAGCTGCAAAGTAAGCTTGATGGCTAGCCAGTCTTGTTCGGTGAGTACATCCATTATAAGTAGTAGTTAATCAGTAAATAAATTGAGTGACTAGTGAGCTATAATCAGGCCCTAATCGTCATCGGAGCTGGTACCATAACCGTTACGTTGGATAATGCTGTGGCTGTCTGAGCTTTTTAGAAATGCAATAAAATCGATAGCAGCATCATTGGTAATGGCTTTTTTTAGTAAAACTGCTTGCTGAACAATCGGTTGGTAGTGCTTTTGAGGAACAACCCAGTAGGTATTGTTTTTTAGGGTAATTACTTGTGAGAGAGCAACCAGCCCTAAATCAGCATTGCCACTGGCAGTAAACTGATAGGCTTGAGCAATATTGTTTCCCATGACCACTTTATATTTTGCTGCTTCCCACAGTTTTAGCTTTTTTAAGCTCTGCTCTGCAGCCATGCCATAAGGGGCTAAGTCGGGATTAGCAATACTAATAAAGCGACTATTGGTGATTGCTTGACCTAAGCTACCTTCAGTTAAGTGAAAATTATCTTTGGGATGCCAGAATACTAATTTACCGTAGGCATAGGTAAAACGGCTATTCGGTATAATTAAATTTTCTTTATCAAGCAGCATTGGGCGGCGTTGATCTGCAGCTAAAAATACCTCATAAGGCGCCCCATTTTTTATTTGAGTATAAAGTAAGCCAGTGGCACCTGAACTTACTTTAAAATAAGTTTTTGGGTTATTTTGCTTATAATGGCGGATGAGCTGATGAAGAGTATTTTTAAAGTTGGATGAGACTGCAATGGTTATGTTTTTCTTGTCAGCGAAAGCTTGCTGACAAAATAAAGCCAGGATGAGCGTGAAGAGTCCTTTTATTTTAGTCATAAATTAAGACCTTATACTTCTATTCAAGTGCTGCCCTTTATTACCCTATAACTAGCTTGTATCTATTTTCTTAACCTTTTGTAGTGTTTACAAAAGTGAGTAGGGTAATGTAATTGGCTGAGGCAATATATGTCAATGTCTGGCCTGAATATTTGCGCTAGTTCCACTTTGGTGTTTTTGCTATACACCATATGTCGACTTTTTGTACGCCTGCTTCTTTTAGTAAGCGGCTTATTTCATTAACAGTTGTTCCTGTGGTGACAACATCATCAACTAAGGCAAGGTGGTTTGGTAAAGACTGACTTATTATCTGAAAAGCATTGCGAATATTAACCTGCCGCTCTTTTGCTGATAAGCCAGTCTGGGCACTGGTTTTTTTATATCTGCGAATAAGGCGAGGTTGCAAAGGTATTTTTAGTTGTTTACTTAATTGTCTGGCAATTAATAAGGCTTGATTAAAGCCTCGTTGTAATTCGCGCTTACGATGAAGTGGAGTAGGGATGATGAGTTCTGGCCACGGCTGATTGGTGTAAGCACTAACAAGTCTTTCCTTTAACTGAATGGTAAGTGCCTGGCCACAGATCAACTTACCATTAAATTTATATTGATGAATCATGTGATCTATAGGAAAACTGTAACAAAAAGCGGGGATGCAGTGATTAAATGTGGGCGGCTGTGAATAACATCGGCCGCATACCATATCTTCTGTTTTGAAAGGTAACGGCTCTGAACAAAGACGACATGGGTGCTTTATCCGTGGTAACTGCTTAATACAGTCTTGGCATAGCCGGTGATATGCATCACATGATGCTTGGCATAGCCAACAAGAGTGTGGTAGCCGTAGATTGTTTTTTATCCATTTGTAAACCTGGTTAATCATTTTGGGTTGACAGATAGTCTCTCCTTTATATTATGTCGTCCATACTGTTCGATACATAAAAGACTAACTCATACAGCCGGTGATGTAGGATAACGAAAATGACTGCCACAGCTTCTAGCGCCAAACTTATACGTCATGACTGGACCTATGACGAAGTTAAAATGCTGTTTGATTTGCCATTTAATGATCTATTGTTTCAGGCGCAAACTATTCATAGGCAATTTTTTGATCCTAATGCAGTGCAAACTAGCACGTTGCTATCAATCAAAACTGGAGCCTGCCCAGAAGACTGTAAATACTGTCCACAAAGTGGCCATTACAACACGGGTTTAGAAAAAGAAAAGCTACTGGCAGTTGAACGAGTGTTAGAAAAAGCCAAAGAAGCCAAGCAAGGCGGCGCAAGCCGTTTTTGTATGGGAGCAGCCTGGAAACACCCTCGTGAAAAAGATATGCCCTATGTGCTGGAAATGGTGAAAGGCGTAAAAGCGTTAGGTTTGGAAACCTGTATGACCTTGGGCATGTTAAAGAAAGATCAGGCAGATCAATTAGCAGAAGCTGGGTTGGATTATTACAACCACAATCTGGATACTTCACCTGAATTCTACGGCAATATTATTACAACTCGTACCTATCAAGACCGCCTTAATACTTTGGGCAATGTGCGTGATGCTGGTATTAAAGTATGCTCTGGCGGCATTATTGGTATGGGCGAAACGTTAACTGATCGCATTGGGCTATTAGCTCAGCTTGCCAATTTGTCTCAACACCCTGAAAGTGTGCCAATTAATATGTTGGTAAAAGTAGAAGGCACACCACTGGAAAACGTCGAAGACTTAGATCCTATCGAGTTTATCAAAACTCTGGCTGTGGCTCGGATTATGATGCCTGCATCCCATGTACGCCTGTCAGCAGGGCGTGAGCAAATGTCTGATGAAATGCAGGCCTTGGCCTTTTTTGCCGGAGCAAACTCTATTTTTTATGGAGAATGCCTGCTTACCACAGCTAATCCAGAAAAGAATAAAGACTTAATGCTGTTTAAGCGACTGGGTATCAAGCCAGAGCAGCGCATTGAAAAGTCAGATGAAGAGCAAACCTCGAATATTTTGCAAGCGATTCAAGACAAGCAAAATAGCGAACTGTTTTACGACGCTGCGCAGCCAAGTCAGTAAGCAGCTGGTGTTGTATAGATGACAGATTGGAGTCGCCTCACCAACCGTTTGGCTCAACGTCAACAGCAGCAGCTAATGCGCCAGCGAAATACGCTCGAAACAGCTCAAAGTGCAAAAATTATCTGCAATGGCGAGAAGCTGCTGAATTTTTGCAGCAATGACTATTTGGGTTTAGCCAATCACCCTAAGGTGGTTGCTGCCTTACAACAAGCGGCTGAGAAATATGGGGTAGGTAGCGGTGCTTCTCATCTAGTAAATGGACATTCGACTCTTCACCACCAGTTGGAAGAGGCCCTGGCAGAGTTTACGGGGCGCCAACGAGCACTATTGTTTTCCACTGGTTATATGGCCAATGTTGGGGTTATTAGCGCCTTAGTTGAAAAAGGCGATCTGGTACTACAAGACAAGCTCAATCATGCATCGTTAATTGATGGTGGCTTATTGTCTGGGGCTCGTTTCACTCGTTATCTCCATAATGATGTAGCCAGCTTAACCAAAAAGCTTCAGCAACATCAGGCAGGTCAACAGCTCATTGTGACTGATGGGGTGTTCAGCATGGATGGTGATATTGCCCCACTAACTGAAATTGCAGCATTAGCCAAACAACATAACGCCTGGCTAATGGTGGATGATGCCCATGGCATCGGCTGTCTTGGGCCAAATGGAGAAGGCGCAGTTGCTGAAGCGGGGCTAAGCACTGATGATGTACCGATTTTAGTAGGCACTTTTGGTAAAGCGTTAGGAACGGCTGGCGCTTTTGTTGCGGGGGATGAGGTGTTAATCGAATCGCTTATTCAGTTTGCTCGGCCTTATATTTATACCACAGCAATGCCTCCCGCAATTGCTGCGGCTACATTAGCCAGTCTCAAATTGGTGCAAACTGAAAGCTGGCGGCGCGAAAAGTTACAGCAGAACATCAGCCAGTTTCGCTCAGGCGCTAGCCAGCTTGGTTTGCAATTAATGGAGTCAACTACGGCGATTCAGCCAATTGTGGTGGGAGATGCCGAAGCAGCCCTAAAGCTTAGTCAACAATTAAAGTCACAAGGTGTCATGGTGACAGCCATTCGACCACCTACAGTGCCAGCGGGGACTGCCCGGCTGAGAATAACCTTATCAGCCAGCCATTCTGAGCAGCAGGTAAATCAGTTGCTGGAGTCGTTAGAGCAAGCCTGCAAACAGTTTAAAGCCACTTCCAGCCAGTTGAATTAGCAGTATGTCAGTGAATTATTCAGCATCATATTCCTTAGCATTAATCCCTGGTTGGTCAATGCCTGCAGCTACCCTTGAATCACTTGCTGACTCTTTATCTGCTGAATGGCCTGTAAAAGTCTTGCAGTGGCCTACTGAACTGGAAGTTTGGCAGCATCAAGAGAGTTTGCTTGATGCGATGGCTGCCCAGTTACCAGAAGGGCCAGTTGTATTGGTGGGCTGGTCACTGGGAGGGCAACTAGCGAGTCTGTTGGCTTTAGCATCATCTACCCTCTCCCAGAGGGGGCAAGTGGTCTTAGTTACCTTGGCGAGTAACCCCTGTTTTGTCGCTAACCAAGATTGGCCTTATGGCATGGACCAACCAACTTTTCATGGTTTCCAGCAAGGCTTTAATCAATTCCCAGCTAAAACCCTAAAAGAGTTTTGCTTGTTGGTAGCAAAAGGGGCAGGTAACTATCGGACTACAGCAAAATTACTCCAGCAATTGCAGCCTCAGGCAGGTTTGAGCAATGAAGTGCTGGCAGAAGGGCTTAAGCTGCTGGCAACTCTCGATACTCGAAACCTGCTACAGCAGTTGACTTGCCCGCAATTGCATTTATTGGGTGCTAAGGATGCTTTAGTGACTCACCAGTTGGTTGAATGGTTTCAAAAGCAAGAAATACCAGTGGATAAGTTGGCCAACTCAGGTCATTACCTAATGGCCAACACAGTCGAGCTGGCCAGTAAAATAAAGCAGTTTGCAATGGGGTGTAATCAGTGATGAAAAGGCTGGATACACTCGACTTTCCGTGGGCTGGGGGAACTGTTGGTGAATATCATCCTGCAACTTATGAAAGCCAGCATTTGGTTGTTGATGAACATGGCATCATTGACAAACAAGCTACCGATAAGCAAGTGGTCAATCAAACAGTTGTTGATAAACAAAAAGTTGCAGCTGCTTTTAGTCAGGCTGCACCCTGTTATGACAGTGCTGCAAAGCTACAGCAACAAGTATTGGAGCAATTGGTTCAGGAGCTGCCGGCTTTGCCGGATCACTCAGTTGTTGTTGATCTCGGCTGCGGTACTGGTAAAGGTTTGCAACAACTAACTCAGCGTTATCCGATGGGGCAGTTATTTGGTTTGGATTTAGCCTATGGGATGTTAGTTCATGCTCGTTCTAGCCAAAATGTTACTGCAAACTGGTGTTGTGGGGACGCAGAGCAATTACCCTTACAAGAAAACAGTATTGATTTAGTTTTCTCCAGTCTAGCAATTCAGTGGTGCCAGTCTTTTCCTAAGCTGCTAAGCCAGATACAACAAGCTTTAAAACCAGGGGGCTACTTTGTATTGAGTACTTTAACGGAAGGTACTTTGGCAGAATTAAGTCAAGCCTGGCAACAGATTGATCGCTATGCTCATGTGAATAAATACCCCAGTGAAAACTGGCATCGCCAACAGATCAACGGCAGTGGTTTTCAGATTGTTCAGGCTAAAAATAAGCAAGAAGTGGCTTATGAGCAAAACCTGAAAGCGATATTGCAGGGGTTAAAAAATATTGGCGCTGGTACTGTTAATGGCAAACGCCGGTCTGGGCTAATGAGCCGCCAACAGTATCGGCAATTAACGAACCAGTATGAAGCTTTCCGGCAGCCTTCAGGCCTACCAGCTACTTATCAAGTTTTTTATTCAATTTTAAAAAAGCCCAATGACTAAACCATTTTTTGTAACCGGCACAGATACTGAAGTAGGCAAAACCCTGATTAGCTGTGGTTTGCTACACAAAGCGAGGCAGCAGGGCCTCAGTACTATTGGACTAAAGCCAGTGGCAGCAGGTTGCAACCAAACAGTAGAGGGTCTGCAAAATGAGGATGCGCTTGGGCTACAGCAGTGCTCCACAGTTAAGCTGCCTTATCAGCAGGTCAACCCTATTGCTTTAGAGCCACCCGTTGCCCCACATATAGCGGCAGCAGAAATAAACAAGCCTATACGTGCCGATAGATTAGTTGGCTATTGCCGAGGGGCTTTAATGCAACCAGCAGACTTTAAGTTAATTGAAGGTGCTGGGGGGTGGCGAGTTCCCCTCAATTACCGAGAAACACTAGCCGATGTAGCTAAGCAGCTTAATTGCCAGGTGATAGTAGTGGTTGGAATGAAGCTAGGCTGTATCAACCATGCGCTATTAACTTATGAAGCAGTCGTTCGAGATGGCTTGACTGTGGCAGGCTGGGTAGCGAATCAAGTACAGCCGGAAATGTCGCATTTAGAAGCTAATATCGAAACCCTTCAGCAAATGCTGCCAACCCCTTGCCTTGGGGTAGTACCTTATCAAGAGCAGCCTACGCCTGAGAGTGTTAGTGCCTATCTAAAGCTGCCGAGTTTGTAGCCTTATTTATAACAAGTACCCTTATTATGAAAAATCCATTTTATCGAGCAGCAGCGGCTTGTGTTTAAATAATCTACAGAGCTATAAGTTTGCTTGGAGTTGGGGGTGGATAAATATCCTACTGCTCCAAAGTTATATAGTATTTCTAAGTGTAGGAGGACTAACCAATGCAAGTAAACTCTGCTTTTGGTGCAGGCTTAGCGGGTATTCAACGGGGTATGCAAGGGTTGCAAGCATCGGCGGAAACCATTGCTGAAGCCAATGCGCGCGATAGTTTTTCCATGAATAAAATTACGGAAGCCATCGTTGATCTAAAGGTAAATAAACATACCGTTGAAGCTTCAGCCAAAGTAATAAAAGCCGCTGATGAAAATATGGGAACCTTGATCGATACGCTAGCGTAATCAGCCTTTATAAAACGACTAAAGCTAAAGCTGACCTATAAGCAGCCGAAAAACATTCTAGAAACAACCTTCTATAAAAGTGGTCAAACCCTCGTAAGAGGTAAATATAAATGCAGGTAGTTACTCCAGTTTTAACTCCAACGGTGGTAACGCCTTTTTCTCCACCGGGTAAACCTTCGGATGCCATTAGCCGGGCAGAAACCGAAGCCACTACCTTTGCGCCTATTGACCAAACCCCTGAGCTTGCTCCCAAGCGAGAAATTGAACAATCTCCTTCCTCTTCTGAAGAACAGGCACGTAACCATCAGCAAGAAATTGTGCAAGCTCAGCAAGAAAGTGAAGAGCAAAGCTCACAACAGGTTCAACAGCAGCCTAATCAACAAATTCAAGAGCAACAACAAGTTCAAGAACAGCAGCAACAACTTGAACAACAACAGCAGGCTCAGCAGGAGCAACAGGACTTAGCTGTTATTAGAGAATTGGCTCGACGTGATCGAGAAGTGCGTGCTCATGAGCAAGCCCACCAGGCGGTGGGTGGTCGGTTTGCGGGAGCAGCCAGTTTTACGCTACAGCGTGGACCTGATGGTGTTGCCTATGCAGTCGGAGGAGAAGTACCGATTGATGCGGGGCCGGTAGCCAATAATCCAGAAGCAACCATCCAAAAAGCCCAAACAATTCGGCGAGCAGCATTGGCGCCTGCACAACCATCTGCCCAAGATCGAGCTGTCGCCGCACAAGCGACTCAGCTAGAGCTACAGGCGCGACAAGATTTGGCCATTCAGCAGCAAGAAGAGGCTGAAATTGCTGAGGCGGAGCGTCAAGCTGATGTAGAGTCAGACGAGGTGACAGCAGAAACCACTACGGCTGAGGCTTCAGAGTCAACGCAAAATAGCGAAGAGACCCAAGCAACAGCGCAGGCCCAATCTACAGCTGCTAACGAAACAACTGCAGCACAGGCTGAAATAGTTGAGCCCCAAACTGAGCTGAACCGCCGAAACCTTGCCATCTATAATGATTTTGTTGAGTTGGCTAGAAGCAGCCAGCAGACAAACCAAACTCCCGTTGATTTAATAGCATAAGTCTCTTACTGCATACCCAATCTTTAGCGAATCTTAAACCTCTTTCTCTATAAATAGTCACAATGTGAAGGCTAGTCTTTAAAAGCACATGTTTTGTCTTCTGTGTGGCTTGCTAGTCAATAAAAATACTATGTAAGAAAAACAATCATGCTTGACAATAGACAAAACTGAACTTATGTTTTAAACAATTGTTTGATTTTATGAGGTTTCGATCACTGAGCCTAATTCAGAGAAGTGGTCACTAAGAAAGCTAAACTATCAATATATCCAGGGTATAACGAGAATAATATTGAGGTGCGTTGACAATGCCAGAGTATAAAGCCCCCTTACGAGATATCCGGTTTGTGCGTGATGAAGTGCTGTCTTACCCAGAACACTACGCAACTTTGCCAGGCTGTGAGGAAGCCACCCCAGATATGGTCAATGCCATTTTGGAAGAAGGCGCTAAATTTTGTGAGCAGGTACTGGCACCTCTAAACCAGGTGGGTGATCAGGAAGGTTGCCAGTTAACTGATGGAGAAGTAAAGACTCCAACTGGTTTTAAAGAAGCCTATCAACAATATGTTGAAGGTGGTTGGCCTTCATTAGCTCATGAACCAGAGTATGGTGGCCAAGGGCTGCCAGAATCACTAGGACTGGTAATGAGTGAGTTGATAGGTGAGTCTAACTGGTCCTGGGGTATGTACCCAGGCCTGAGCCATGGAGCGATGAATACCTTAGCTGAGCATGGTACGGAAGAACAAAAACAGTTGTATTTGACCAAGCTGATTTCAGGTGAGTGGACAGGTACGATGTGTCTTACTGAACCACACTGTGGAACTGATTTAGGTTTGCTTAGAACCAAGGCTGAACCTCAAGCCGATGGTAGCTATAAAATCTCAGGTACCAAAATATTTATTTCTGCTGGTGAGCACGATATGGCAGACAATATTGTGCATATCGTATTGGCAAGACTGCCAGATGCGCCAAGCGGCACTAAAGGTATTTCGTTATTTATCGTGCCGAAGTTCGTACCTAACGAACAAGGCGAGCTTGGCGATCGTAATGAAGTCAGTTGTGGATCGCTAGAGCACAAAATGGGTATTCACGGTAATGCTACTTGTGTAATGAACTTTGATAGTGCCACGGGTTATTTAATCGGGCCGCCTAATAAAGGCTTAAACTGCATGTTTACTTTTATGAATACGGCGCGATTAGGTACTGGTTTACAAGGGTTAGCTCATACTGAAGTGTCCTATCAAGGTGCACTGGCTTACGCCAATGAGCGACTACAAATGCGTTCATTAACGGGGCCGAAATCACCAGATAAACCAGCTGATCCCATTATTGTGCACCCCGATGTACGACGGATGTTGCTTACCATTAAGTCATTTGCTGAAGGTAACCGAGCGCTGGCTTATTATGCCGCGAAATTAGTGGATATAGCTAAACAGGCTGAAAGTGAGGAAGAGCGGGAAGAAGCAGATCAGTTATTGTCTTTCTTAACCCCTATTGCTAAAGCGTTTATGACAGAAGTGGGCTTTGAGGCAGCTAACCATGGGATGCAAGTGTTTGGTGGGCATGGTTATATCAGTGAGTGGGGCATGGAGCAGAATGTTCGCGACTGTCGTATAGCATTAATGTATGAAGGCACAACAGGTATTCAAGCACTGGATTTATTGGGCCGTAAAGTGCTGATGACCCAAGGTGAATCGTTAAAACGCTTTACCAAAATAGTGTATAAATTCTGTAAGGCCAATGAAGAAAATGAGGCTATAAAAGAGTTTGTTGAACCACTAGCGGCACTTAATAAAGAGTGGGGTGAGCTAACCATGAAAATTGGAATGGCTGCCATGCAGAATAGAGATGAGGTCGGGGCCGCAGCCTATGACTACTTAATGTATTCTGGTTACGCCTGCTTAGCTTATTTCTGGGCAGAAATGGCAAAAGTAGCCAGTGAAAAGCTGGCGGCGGGCACCACTGAAGAAAGCTTTTACCAAGGTAAATTGAAAACTGCGCAGTTTTATTTCCAGCGGATTTTGCCTCGCACACTAACACATAAAACTACTATATTGTCAGGTGCTGACAATATAATGGCAATAGAAACGTCAGAGTTTGGTGAAGTATTAATGTAATTACCTTTAATAGTAAGAGTTATTTATTTGTGAAATCAAAAGTTTATATATCGTAAAAGGTATAGAAGGTTTTAGCAGCGATGATTTGCCCGTAGGTCACTACGGGCTTTTTTTATTATGTCTGTTAAAAAACTAGCCTTCATCGAGTATTGCAAAAGTGGCAAAGGTGGCGATTAATAATAAGCAAACTATAGCAGGTAGTGAATTTATTTGGGTGAGAAAGCCTCCCAGTATCAACCAGTAAATAGCGAGTCGTTGTTTTTTATTTTGGTAAGTATCGGTAAATAGCCGACGGTAGAAGTGTTTTGCGTCAGGTGTTTTATTACGCATCCAGCTGGGAAGCAACTTAGTGCATAGCCACTGAAAAATAAACTTCATAATTACTGCAACAGTGATTGAATCGGCTGGTTGGCTAAGACTGATAGTCAGCTAGCTGAGTAGACTTGATGGATAAACCCCAAAAATTATATTGAGCAAGCTGAATCCAGCTAAAACCAGAAGCTGAGGTGTAACTGTTGAAAATCGATTCCGTCATTGTCACTGGTAATACCTGCATTCGAATAGTGAATATAGCGATAGCCTAGCTCAAACTGTTGCTGGCTGCCAAGTTGCAGCCCTAAACCGATACGGTCTTCAAATTGGAAGTTGTTGCCAAGGTCTACGGCAGTAGTAGCTTTTGCTACGATGCGTGAATGGGTTAACAAGGTTGCCCCTACCCCAATTTCGACATAGGGGGTAAAGGTGTTCCATAAAGGCTGTCTAGGCTTAATTCTAAATACTGGGCTAAATGAGATACCAGTAGTAGACCCATTACCTTCGGCAGACAGGTTATCCTGATGGTTAAGTTGGTTTTCCCAATAAAAGAGGCTTAAATCATAGTAACCAGAAAGCAGCCAATTAGACCCTTGTAACCAGTCCTGTTGCCAGTCCCAAAGTAATGAAAGCCGATAACTGTCCATATCTGCGTTTGAATTGGTTTCTGGTCCGGTACTAACAGCTATGCCATTAATAAAGTTATCGGCAGCACAATAGCTGTAACTAAAAAAGCTTAAGATAAAAATACTCAAAAATTTTATGGGCATCTTATTTGTGTCCTTACATCTGATTTGTTCCATTATGGGATTGGCAGTTAATTATAGATTTAAATGAGTAGTTTACCTTTAGAAAGAATATCAAAGAATCAAAAACTAATTAGTCAAATTATGGTGTAACAGGCAGGTTATGTTTGATTTATTATTGATATATCCTGATTAAAAAAACAAGCGGAGGGCCACAGTCATGGCTGAGTATCAAGCACCAATCACAGATATGCAATTTGTGCTGTATGACGTATTTAAAGCAGATCAACTGTGGTCTCAATGGGAGTCACTGGCTGAGTTGGTTGAGCGTGAAACTGCCGATGCCATTTTAGAAGAGGCAGGTAAATTAGCTACAAACCTATTAGCACCCATCAACCGGTCTGGTGATGAAGAAGGGGTTAAATGGGATGATGGTAAAGTAACTACTCCTTCTGGTTTTATAGAGGCGCATCGTACTTATGCAGAGGGTGGTTGGGTAGGACTTTCTGGTAACCCCGAGTATGGTGGTATGGGAATGCCTAAAATGCTGGCGGTGCAAGTGGAAGAAATGGGGTACAGCGCTAATAACTCATTTATGTTGTACCAAACCCTGTCATCAGGTGCTTGCCTTGCTATAGATAAGCATGCCACTGAAGAATTAAAAACTACCTATCTGGAAAAAATTTACAGTGGCGAATGGTCTGGTTCAATGTGTTTAACAGAGCCTCATGCTGGTACTGATTTAGGCATTATTCGTACTAAAGCAGAGCCTCAGGCTGACGGCAGCTTTTTAATAACTGGCACCAAAATTTTTATTACCGGTGGCGAGCATGATTTAACAGGCAATATCATTCATTTAGTTTTAGCAAAATTACCTGATGCACCAGCGGGCTCAAAAGGGATTTCATTATTTTTAGTGCCTAAAATAATGGTGAACGAAGATGGCTCTTTAGGTGAGAGAAATGCCGTACATTGTGGGTCAATTGAGCATAAAATGGGGATTAAAGCATCCTCAACTTGTGTGATGAACTTTGATGGTGCCAAAGGTTATTTAGTTGGTGAAGAAAATCGTGGTCTGGTTTGTATGTTCACCATGATGAACTATGAAAGACTATCGATTGGTATTCAGGGTTTAGGCTGCTCTGAAATGTCATATCAGAAAGCACTGTCCTATGCCAAAGAGCGTATTCAAGGTAAAGCGGTTATTGATGGTAAACGCTCTGATCAAGCTGCAGACCCGATTATTGGACATGCTGATGTACGGCGAATGTTGCTTAATATCAAAGCGATGACTGAGGCAGGCAGGGCATTTTCAACTTATGTAGCCATGCAATTAGATATTGCTAAATATTCAACTGATGCTGCTACTAAGGCAGCAGCTGAAAAGCTGGTAGCATTACTAACTCCGATCACTAAAGCATTTTTCACTGATATCGGGCTAGATAATTGTGTATTAGGTCAACAAGTATACGGTGGGCATGGTTACATTAGAGAATGGGGGCAAGAGCAGCTGGTACGAGATGTGAGAATTGCTCAAATTTATGAGGGTACTAATGGTATTCAAGCACTTGATTTGATGGGCAGAAAAGTAGTGCATAACAAGGGTGAGTTTTTTAATTGTTTTGCTGAAGAAGTAAAAGCTTTTATCAATAGTGAAAAAAATAATACTGCATTAATTAAGTATATTGAGCCATTAGATAGAGCATTAAATAACCTGGTGGAATTAACGAACTGGATTATTGAGCAGGCGGCAAATGATGTTAACGAAGTTGGGGCCGCATCTGTTGAATATCTTCATGTATTTGGTTATACCGCATACAGCTATATGTGGGCGCTGATGGTGAAGACGGCACTTGAGAAAAAAACTGAGGGAGAATTTTCACAAAGTAAGTTGTTAACAGCTAACTACTTTAATCAGCGATTATTACCCAGGGTATATGGGCTGGCAGAGGCTATCCGATCTGGTTGTGGGCCGATGTATGAGTTTGGAGAAGAGCACTTTTAGAAATGCGCTTAATGGTCGAGTTTGAGCGATAAATTGTTGCGCGAATGAGAGTTGGAAGAGAGTTGGAAGAGAGTTGTAAGATATTTCTTACGACAATTGGCGTGTATATCTGATTGAGAGTTTTCTATTTTAAGCTACCATAGCAGCCAGTTTTCTTTGCCCGTAGCAACAGGGATGTTGTTTAGGACGTGGATTAAAGAAAGCGGATTTCTTATGGAGTAGGGTCTGGTAAGATACTCCCCCCGCTATTAACTATAGCGGGGGTTTTTTTATGGGCTGTCTGAAGTAAATTATGCAGCTAGTAGAGTGTATAATATGGTTTTGGCTAAACCCCATTCACTACATAAAGAATGAGGCATTATCAGTTAAATTGTTATTTTGAGTCGAGTTGATCAGTCAAGGTGATAGTGGTTGACATTTAGGCACGTATGTTAAATACAAACCCAGCGCCAATCCCATGTATCAAAGTAACAGTTACCACCAGTACCACCTGAGCCTGGTTCAGTTTCAGTACTTCTCACTAATGATTTAGCTTTTTTCACAGCAGCATACGCATCAATAATGCCTGCTCCACAACCATAGCTATGGCATTTGCTGTTATTTGGAAAATCTCTGGCAGTATCAGTTAAAATAGACTTCACTTGGCTTGGGGTAATATCAGGATTAACTGAGTACATTAATGCTACTACACCTGCCACATGGGGAGCAGCCATACTTGTTCCCTGATAAAACTCATAGTTATCTGAACCTGGGCGATCATCGCCACTATTTAAAGTAGATAAAATGCCTTGGGATTTGTCTTCCCAAACTAACTCGTTATCACTGTTTCGATAGTTTGTTTCACCACCTGGAGCTGCTACAGTGACTTTGCTGCCATAGTTAGAGTACCAGGATTTATTGCCATCGCGATTGGTAGCGGCAACATTGATAACGTCTGGACAGTTACCTGGCGATGCATTTGCGGCATTCATGCTTTCATTTCCGGCAGCAACTACTACTGTGACGCCTTTTTCGACAATATCTTCAATGGTATATCGATAGGTTGAAGAGCAACGACCATAACCCCCTAAACTTAAATTAATGACTTGAGCTGGATAACTGTTAGTAGGAACTCCCTGTACTTTAAAACCAGCAGCCCAACGCATACCATCAGTAATATCTGAGGTATAACCGCCGCACTTACCTAACACACGAACAGGTAGTATTTTAGCGTTCCAAGCAACGCCAGAAACTCCGCTGCCATTATTAGATGTGGCTGCTATGGTGCCTGCCACATGAGTTCCGTGCCATGAGCTTGTGGTATCTCTTGAGGGACTATTGAAACCACATTCACCTGCACGAGCAGCATCTCCTGGGTCATATTCATTACTATCTCTGCCGCTGCCGTCGTTAGCATTATCACTGTCAGATATAAAATCATAACCAGATACTAAATTGGCTCTTAGGTCGGCATGAGGGCGAACGCCAGTATCAACAACAGCTATAACAACATCTTTGCTGCCAGTGGAAATATTCCAGGCTTTTGGTAAATTGATGCCACCAGTTGAATCATGATAATTCCATTGCTCACTAAAACGAGAGTCATTAGGGACTTGTTGTTTGGTCATTATATAATCAGGTTCAGCATACATCACATGACTTTTATTACTAAGCTCCTTGGCTATTTTTTCAGCTGTTGCTAGATCAACTGACTCTCCAATTTTATATACTTGTGCGCCAGTACTCGTACGACGTAAATGCTTTAATGGTTTTCCTGCGACCATAAGAGGTCTGTTTAAATTTACATCAGCTACAGAAGAGCCGTTACTTTGCACTTTTTTATATTTAATTATGATTCTATCAGTGGCTGGTGCAATATCAGCTAGAGAGGTTGCACCATAAGTCGCTAACAGTGACGCAGAAACAACAGCAAACAATTTCTTAGGGTTCATTTACTCACTCCTTATAATAATTTTCTTCAACCTGTATGCTCGTGACGAAAAATTTTTGGCAAGCACGTCAAATAATGAATTTCAGTCAACATTTTTTCGAAAACTGAAAAAACGCAACTACTAGCTTTCCTAAATTAAACTTCTACGTCTTGAGTATTTATTTGTTGTATTTTTGTTATACCAGGCGGGAAGTAGCGCTAACAGCTGTAAACTTAAACTCTCCCCTGAATACAAGTTACGTCGATTATACGGCTACCTTACTGCACAAGCTCTCTTTTGAGGCATAGATAGTATTCTTTGTATTCATTATTGTTATTATGATGGCCCCGAATAAGAGTTAATTAAAAATTGATCAATGTCAAATTATTTTATTGAATATCATTAGTCTTATTTTGTTAGTGTTAGTACGATTGTTTGACATGGTAACTACGGTTTTTTTAGTCATTTTTTATACTCTAGGTTTTGTGTATCGAATTAAAGATGACTACAGTTGTTGTTTTTATCGTAAGCAAAAGCTAGGCCAGCTCAGAAGTGAAAAAAAGCTGCTCTTTTAGTATTTGAGTGCTTGTTTTTGATGCAGGTGCTTTAATTTGGTGGCGCAGCTTTTTATACAAAAGTTGTAGTTTGGCTGGTGGTTGTAATGATTGTTGAAAGTAGGCAGTTAACTCTCAAAAAAATACCGGTTAACATCTTAGTAAGTAGAATTGTTAGTCTGTAAGATTTTGCTGTTGTTGAGCTCTTCGCCCTAGGTATAGCATATTTTATATGCGTTAGAGTGAGCTGTGATTGGCTGTGTAGTTAATAGTAAATAATTCGATGTTATGAATTCTGTAGCTAAAAACTAATTTGCAGATTTGCTGCCTAACAGTTTCATCGAAATTATTCCTGCAGCCAAGATCTTAATAAAATTTTCTTGTTTTTTTATTTTTTTCTTTGGTGGAGTGCTTAGGTCCTGTTTTTTTGCTGGAGCTGATGTGTTGAAAATAAATAAGTCATTTGTATTGTATGATTGCTCTTCTTGTATCCGATAGGGGGGCATATGCATCGTAAGAAGTGGCACTTTCATTGGGCTGAAAAAATAATAATTTGAAAATATTTTGGGGTACGGAGTATCCAGATTAACAAGATAAGTAGGAATGGCTTGAACAGTCGTTGGTAAAAAAATAACTGCTATAACTAAAGTATGCAACAACTTCACTGCGCTCTCCTGACGGTTAAGAAAAAGAAGCCCTGCAGGAGCAGGGCAAAAGTCGTTAGGAAGTAGGTCACAGAATATAACGCAAAGCCCGTTCCAGCTTAGAAAAATGGTTTAATTTGAAGTAGTTAACATGTTTTGTGTAGTTTGCATCCTAATGGTTGTTAATTAGGCTGACAATGAGCAATTAATCCAATTGATTGTTTATGTACTGGTTTCATTTTTTTTACAGTAAAATTTAATGGCAGTAATACTAAAATTTTTTGTTGGAGTACTGCTGTTGAGGTTAATTTGAATTCGAACAGGCGTACTTGTATTTGCTGTTAAAATATACAACAAATACTTTATACTAATTTGAACTGGTTATCTTTTTATGTGGGGGATTTATATTATCCTTCTTCTCAGCGTAGTTTAATTATTTAAGTGGTTTATTATTGAATTTATTGTTTGCTATTTAATTCTACTGATATTTGATCAATAGTGCTTGAAGGGTTACCTAAGAAAGGTTCTTATGATTAATCACCCTCAGTGGATGTCACTCGATATTGATAATACTCGATATTGATAATGTTGTAGGAAAGCAAACAGTTACTGAAAAAAATAAGGCACTGAAAAAACAAGGTTATTTTAACTTGGTCTGGTACCGAGGGTGATAACTACTTTGGTGCAGATCCAAGGTGGAAATAGTTCCCTAAACCTAGCGTTGATGTTAGCTGCCTCTTCGGGGGCAGCACTTTTTTTAGTTAGGTTTACTTAAGCTCCCTATTGTAAGCTTTGTTACCTCCCCACTGAAGCTGTTCACAAAACAGCCTGAATCTTGTCAACATATACTTTTTGCTTGCATAAGATAGTAGCTTGTTAAAGTAGAAGGTATTTGTTGAGTGTTTAGCAATAAGCAACAAGTTATTTCTGGGGACCCCCTTGTAGAAGCGCAAGATTATGCAAAAGCCAGATGGTTTTCTGTTAAAGGGCGACTAGGGCGGGCAAGGTTTGCTTGCTACTTTCTATTGGTAGTTCTGCCTATCCTCATAGCTATTGATGTACTACAGCTTTTGGCAAAAACTCATCAGCCAGGTCTGCTGGATAACCTAATGCGAGAATCCTATATTCCTTGGGTGATTATTGCTGTTGCGGTTGTTGCTATTTTACCGTTAGTGATTCAGCGTTTACATGATTTTGGCTGGCCAGCTTGGCTTAGTGTAGGGTTGGTTGTTCCCTTTGTTAACTTGCTAGTGCTGGTCCATTTGTTTATTGGAGCAGGGCAAAAACAGCCAAATCGCTATGGAGCGCCACCAAGGCCAAACTCTCCAGCTATTTGGATGTTGTTAGGTTTCTTACTGGGTACACCATTTCTTTATTTCTATAAAATCTTCAAAACTTACCTATTATTTTTATTAATCGCGATATACTAACTGTGCATACGTATAGCCAATATGAAGGGTTTTCTAGGGGATGATAACAACAAACCCAAAAGTCATTCGTAAAGGGTATAAAGCTAGATATATTGATGAGTTAGGAATAATGAAAGTTGGTCGGATTATTAGTTTAATGTTGTTATTGGTTGCTGTGCCAGCCATGTCAGAGCTGTATAAGTGGGTAGATAAGCAAGGGAATGTTCATTACAGTGATAAGCCGCCTGTTAATGCTCAGCAGCAAACAGAAAAAGTGGAAGTTAAGGTACAGAATACCGACTTTAACTACTTAGATGAAAATGCTAAACGTAAACAACAACAGATTAACAGAAATCGGTCTATTCAAAAGCAGCAGCAGGATCAGCAACAGGCCAAGAAAAAAGAGAATCCACGCAAGAAAGCCTGCCAAAGTGCCAAACAACGCTTAAGTAAACTGCAAGGTAGAGTGGTGTTTGTGGATAAAAAGGGCAAGGAGCTGAAAGTCACTGAAAAAGAAAGACAGCAACGAGCCAAGGTTCTAGAGCAGCAGATTAAAAAGTATTGTAAATAAAATGTTTCGCCCTTTTTGAGGCTGTCGCTAGTTTGCTACAGCAAGACTAGCGACAGCTGCATTCATTGAAATAGAAGTGCTGGCTGTTCTGTGTAACGGTGGCTTTAAAGTAACTTCACCCTCACCCTGAGGGAGAGGGTGCTAAATATAACTTTAATAAGAGCGCTAGCTGGAACGGGGTGAAGGGATTAAGCAACCTGCTCGCCAGCTCCTAGCTGAGATATCTCATTTGTTGCAACCAATATCGCTTTAGCATGCTGCTTTAACTTATCCCAGTCAGACTCACTAACCATGATACCGTTTGCCCAGGCGTGCTGTTTAGCGCTGTTAAGTTCGTCGGAAGTAATATGCTGGTTGTATTCTTTTTGCTGGGGTGGCTGAATGGGGCTTTTGCTAATTTCAATAGTTAGTGAGTGTAAGCAGTCTGTTGGTACATCAGCAATATAAATCTCTGGTAGCTGGTTACTAGGGGTGATGAGGTACACCACATGTTGTGGGTGACTGCCATTACTCCACGCGGCCTTAACGGAAAGACCTTGATTAGCCAGATTAATCAGAACCCCAAAAGCCAGCCAGCGATTATGGCAGTGTTCAATTGATAGTGTGATGCTATTTTTATTTGCCAGCTGTTCTTGGGCATAGTCCAGCAAAATAGGCAAATAACCTAAAATACTGCTGCCTTTTAGGTCTGCGACGAGCTGGGATGGAGACGAAGAGTCTACCTGCGGAGGTAAATCGCTGTCGTTTTGTAAGAAAGTTAGTGCTTTAACAAAATGCTGAATGCCATTTAACCCGACCATCTCTAGGTCAACTACCATGTTGGCAATGATGTTTGGCTCACCACAATGACGTTGTAATCCAGAAAACGCTTTTTCACAAAGTGTAACTAACTCATTATGCGAAACTTGCATTATACAGTTGCCTCCTCCTTGGCTGGGTCCAATAATGTAGTTGATTGAAATTGATGAGTATTATTTACACCTTCCGTATCAGGTAAAAGAGGAAATAACCACTCATTTTCATGTAGTTCATCCAGTAAGGGAGCACCCTGGAACAGGGTGACACGTACCCATCGATCAGACCTCGGGTCAAACTTGGTAGCACCAAACATAGCAAGCTTGCAGCGCAGTAAATGCATCGGCAGGGCATCTTTGCTTAATACATTGATTTGGATATCACCCATTATGCAACGGCCCATTGTCCACACTCGTCTAGCAATAGAGCGGTATTGGGGGTGCTGAAGAAGGAATTCAGAGAGTGGTGTGGTTTCAGGCTCATTAATAAGTGCTTGATGAAAACGATAGACCTGGCGACCTATATCTAGTGGCAGTTCACGTTCTTCGCCAGGCTCATTGCCACGGATGCCAAGTCTAGGCTCTTCTTTATCTTCTGAGCGATACCAGAACCAGTAACAATTTTCAGGCTGGCTAAAATCAATTGCTAATGCCCATTGGTAATGATCAGTTAACACCTGTTGTGCATCAGCTACGGTAATCCCGGGTGTTAATGACAGGGTTTCATCAGTATTCATATTATTTTCATGCTGATCAACTTGCTCTGGATAAAGCTCTAATAAGCAAGACAGGATGACCTCTTGGGTTTCCATGCTGTATTGTTCGCTTTGTTCTATCAGCTGTTTCCACGTCCACTGTTGTAGGCAAGCGTGTTGTGCCTGCTCAATAACAGCTTGAATTTCCCCAACACAATGCTTATTGAGCTGCTGCTGGTGCTCGTCAATGGTAATCACTTGTTGCAGGTGTACAGCAGCCCGACTAAGTAATAAGTTGATTTGGTTACACTTGTCTTCGGTAATGGCATAAGACACAATCTCTGCTAATGCTTGTTCCCGAACCGATAGCCACTGGTCAACAATACGAGGATGGTTAATTAAATAAGGGGCCATGCCTAGCCCTGTTGCATTGCCAATACCCAAATAACGTTGCAATGGACGGCTTAAAAAGGCTGCTTTATTTCCCCCCCGCTGCTGGGCAAGATAGTGAACCCAGTCAATGCTGAATTGGCGCAGTAAATAGACGGCACACATTTGTGCGCTAAACGAGAGGTTAAAATCGGGGTTTGCTTGTAGTAATTCAAAGTCAGCAATACCGAATTTACCATTGCCATAAACGGCAGTGGTACGCAGGATATAGCCGACAGTAGCTAGAATTTGTGGATCGGGCTGCTGACCTTTCGCTAGTGAGGCGACAAGATGTTCAAATACACGAACACTTTTATTGGCGCGAGCTAATACAAGCACCTGACTGTTGTTTCTTCCAGCTTCTTGTCGGGGGACATTATGACGCAGCTGCGCAAGTTGAGTACTGCTAATGCTTCCTTTTACAAAGGCAAAGGTAACATCCCACTTTTCTGCAATTACTCGATCATTGCGTTCTTCATCACTGATTTCATCACAAAAAATAACGAGATGGTAATGGTGGTTAGGTGTGTCCAGCCGATAAATAACGGTACCAAAGCCTTGTGCTGACATATTCCAGAGAGATAAGTCAGCTGTCCACTGTTGTTTGGCCATACGACGAATTAAACTGCGAACAAAGCTTAAGCGACTTTGGTGCATGGCACCTAACCTGCCGGGGTTCATCACAGTATTGGGATGTCGGAATGGAGAACGATTCTTGGTACAAAGACGTGCATCCATATTGCTCACTCTTGAATGTTGCTTGAGTGTCAGGCTACTCATTATTGTTATTAAGAGCGGCCGTTATAAATCTGGCCGCTCACCTTTTTTGGTTGTTTTTGCTAGTTGCTGTGGTTAGACGCTTTATTCGTTTTTATAAGTTGTTGTTATCTGTTTTTTAATTATTAATTAATGGTTTTACAAAGTTGATCTGAACTTATAAACCTTGGGCTTTTGCCATTTTTATTGCTAACTGCGGTGCATTCCAAAGTGATGGCAATAGAATTAACGATACAGGTACTGCAGTAATTACAATAAAGGATTGCAGTGCTGATACGCCACCGGAGCCGAGGGAAATCAACATAATGGCAGTCAGGCCCATCATTACGCCCCAGAAAGTCCTGATAAATGCATTAGGCTCTGCTTTTCCACTAACGACCATGCTAATGGTATAAGTCATCGAATCCCCGGTGGTAACAATAAATATTGAGGTCAGCACCAAAAACAAAATAGAGGTTAATAAGGGCATAGGCAGTTGCTGAGTAATGGCCAACAATGATGCAGGTAAATTAAACCCTTCAAATGCTTTGCTCACAGAACCAGGATCTGCAATCTCAAAGGCTAAACCTGAGCCTCCCACAATGGTAAACCAGAAACAGGTAATTAGTGGTGCAGCCACTGCAACCGCTAATACCAGCTGGCGAATAGTGCGGCCACGAGATATTCGAGTAATAAATATTGCCATCATGGGGCCATAGCCTAGGAACCAGCCCCAGAAAAACACCGTCCACCAGCTGAGCCAGCCTTCATCACCTCGGTAAGTAGCCATGGGGATAAAGCTATCCAGCATGGTGCCTACCCCTTGCAGGTAACCATTAATAATAAAATGGGTGGGGCCAACTACCAGGATGTAAACCATTAAACCAACCGCAAGAATAATGTTGTAACGGCTGAGAATTTGAATGCCACGATTCAGTCCGCTGAGGGCAGACAAGGTATACATAGCAATAGCGAGCAAAATAATGATGAACTGGGTGGTGAAGTTATCAGGTAAATCAAATAAGGCATTTAATGCATAGCTTACCTGCAACCCAAGAAACCCAATAGGCCCAATAGTCCCAGCAGCCACGGCAACAATGCAGCAGGCATCAACTGTTGCGCCTGTCATCCCTTTTAGTGCTCGCTCACCCAATATGGGGTAAAGCAGAGTACGTGGCTTTAGTGGCAAGCCTTTATCATAGTGAAGATGTGTTAATACAATGGCGGTCAGAGTGCCTAAAATAGCCCAGGCTAGAAACCCCCAATGCATAAAAGACTGTGACAGAGCATTGATTGCCGTTTGATTTGTATTTTCTTGTGGTCCATATAAGGGTGGAGGAGAAACGAAGTGGGCGATGGGTTCAGCCGCTGCCCAGAATACGCCGCCACCGGCAAGTAAAGTACAAAGAATAATAGATAGCCACTGGAAACTGCTCATTTCTGGTTTGTCTAGATTACCCAGTTTGACATGACCTGTTCTGCCAACGGCTAGAAACAGACTAATCAAAAAAGTAAGCAACAGCAGTATTTGCCAATAAGGGCCAAATACTTGAACTGACCAGGCAAATCCTGTATTAACAATACTGGAGAGAAGCTTATCGTCAAAAAGGGCTAGCCCGACAAACAGCGCAATAAAACCGCCACTCAGCCATTGAGTGGGGTTGTCCAGCTCTAGCTTAGCTGCAATAGGTTGTTGAGTTGTAATATGCTCCGTATTGGCAGCATTAAGTAGTTCAGACATTCTATGCCTCCCGGCAATATCAGGTTGGCGCGCGATAGTATCTTATTACTTACTTGTTTGCTGGCTTTCTGGTGATAAACCTGTTTTAAGGAAATTGAACCAGTTGCCACCCATAATTTGGCCGACTTCTGATGCGTTGAACCCCTGTTGGAATAAACCGTTATAAATATTTTCCATCCCAGTGCTGTTACAAAACCATGGAAGAGCATCTGGCCAGCTGGCATTACTAGCTGAACCTTCGCCATAGTCCATGGCTTTTGACCAGCGACCATTGCGCATCCATTCCAGAACGGTTTGTGGCTGATTAAGACACAGGTCGCTGCCAATACCCAAATGATCCACTCCCACCATATCAGCAGTGGTAGCGATCATCTGACAGAACGCTTCCAATGTGCACTGGCTGCTATTTGGTAAATGGAAGGGGTAGAGGCTAAACCCAATCAGCCCCCCACGGCTGGCTAGAGCTGTAATGACAGCAGTTGATTTATTACGCAATGCTTGATGAGCAAAGCTGGGGTTTGCATGGCTGATACAGATCGGGCGAGCTGACAGGTCAATCGCTTCTAAGGTGGAACGTTCTGCACTGTGGGACATGTCGATAATCATGCCCACCCGGTTCATCTCCGCAATCACCTGCTTACCAAAGCGGGTGACTCCACTGTCTTGCTGCTCATAACAGCCGGTGGCCAGCAGGCTTTGATTGTTATAAGTCAGTTGCATGATCAGCAGCCCTTGCTTGCGCATGACTTCCACCAAGCCAATATCATCTTCAATGGGGCTACAGTTTTGAGCGCCAAAGAAAATACCGACTTTGCCTGTCACCTTAGCTGTTTCTACATCCGCCATGTTCATCACAGGCATAATCAAATCGCTGTTTTGCTCAAAGCGTTGATTCCACTCAGCAAAGCGTGACAAGGTTTCCCGAGCGGTTTCGTGATACACCAATGTAGCGTGGACAGCTGTGATCCCGCTGGCCTTCAAGGTTTCGAAATAAGCGCGGTCCCAACGGCAATACTGTAAGCCGTCAATAATGATCTGGTTTTGGTATGTTTGGGGTTGACTCATAGTGATTAATAAGCCCGCTGATACGCAGTTTTCACAACGGTATAAAACTCTTTTGCATACTGGCCTTGCTCTCGCGGACCAAAGCTTGACTGCTTACGGCCACCAAAAGGTACATGGTAATCAGTACCTGCGGTAGGCAGATTCACCATGACACAGCCGGTCTGTGCTTGTTGCTTGAATAATGCGCTGGTGCGGAGGCTCTGAGTGATAATGCCGGCGGTCAAGCCAAAACGGGTGTCATTTACAGTGGCGATGGCTTCATCCAGGTCACTAGCCTTAATTACACAAGCCATGGGCGCAAAGATTTCTTCCTGGTTAACATCCCACTGATTCTGAGTATTGAGAAATAAGGTTGGAGACATGTAATAGCCTTCATGAGCCATTGAAAGCTTGTCGCCCCCGAAGGCCAATTCGCCACCATGGGCTCGGGCTTTTTCAATCCAGCTCAGGTTAGATGCCAATTGCTTATCATCAACAACCGGCCCCATAAACACACCTTCTTCCAGAGCATGGCCAACTTTTAACTGTCCCATGCGCTTAATTAAGGCATCTACATAGGCATCATGAATGCTTTCCAGTACAACCAGACGGGAAGACGCGGTGCATTTTTGGCCGGTGCCTGAAAAAGATCCCATTATCGTAGCTTCTACAGCTGTGTTGATATCAGCATCTTCGGCAATCACTAATGCGTTTTTACTGCCCATTTCTAGCTGGCAACGAACAAAATTAGGCGCGCTAGCCGCAGCCACCTGGCGACCGACATCAACTGAGCCGGTAAAACTTACCGCATTGATTTGGTCTGAATGAATTAAACTGTTGCCTACTTCTGCACCGCTACCCAAAACCAGGTTAAAAGTGCCAGTAGGCAAGCCTTGTCGGTGAATGATGTCAGTAAGCGCAACAGCGCTTGCTGGCGTTAAATTCGCAGGCTTCCAAATCACGCTGTTACCAAATGCCAGAGCGGGGGCTATTTTCCAAGCAGCAGTGGCAGTAGGGAAGTTCCAGGGGGAAATGATAGCCACTACACCAACCGCTTCACGAGTGACTTCAACCGAAACACCGGGGCGCACGGAGTCAGCAATATCGCCCATTTGGCGCAACACTTCGGCAGCATAATATTGGAAGAACTGGCCTGCGCGGTAAATTTCACCTCGCCCCTCAGCAACAGGTTTGCCCTCTTCGCTGGATAGCAACTTACCTAACTCATCACAACGGGCAATTAATTCATCACCAATTGCTTGTAGAACTTTTTGCTTTTGCTCTAACGGCGTTTTTCCCCAAATGGGTTGTGCAGATTTTGCAGCATCAATAGCCTGTTGTACTTGCTGCTGACTGGCTTGGGCAAAATCGCCTAAATGCTGAGAAATATCGGATGGATTAATATTTTTGATGGTAGAGGTTCCAGGCTGCCATTCACCTGCAATGTATAGTGCTTTCTCTGCTATAACTTCAGCTATAAACGTCATACGAAATCCTTTGGCCCCTTGTAAATAATTATTTTTTTAAAACGCTATCTTTTGTTGTTTAATCTGCTGAGGAGCTAACTTATTAGTTGTCGATTGCGGCGTATACAACAAGCTCAACCAGCATTTCTTCTCGAGCCAATCCTGCAACCACAACTGCTGCGCGGTTGGGGTAGGGGGCATTAAAATACTCTGCATAAACCTGATTAACAGTGGTTAAATAGGTTCTGTCTGTGACATAAATTAACACCTGGATAACTGCATCCGTTGTTACACCCGCAGACTCTAATGTGTGTACAAGGTTATTCAGCGTTTGGCGTGTTTGCGCCTCAATACCACCTTCAACCACATCACCTTTGTTATCGATAGGGATTTGAGCTGTATAGAGTGTGTTATTGCCAATCACTGCCCACTCTAAAGGGGCTTTTGATGCATAAAGTGATGTCTCTACAGGCGTTTTATTAGAGGGTTTATGATCAGAGGTCTTATAACTAGAGTTTTTATGAAAAGTGCCAGACATATGCCACCTATTATATGAGTAAGGATGCCCTTCGCTTTGGAGTGCATATCCTGCAATTTGTGTATATGAGCTTATACTGCCGACAAAAGACTGATCAGTCGAATGGTTTATTTTTGACAAATGATAAGATTTATTTATCAATCAGCTAAACAATTGGTATGGATGTTAAAGAGTTGTTTTACATATGCATCCTAAGTAAGTATTAATTGTATGCGAGTAGAAGCGCCTTAGAGTTAGTATGCGATGGACATAAAAATACAACAGCTAAAACATTTTTTGCTGGTTGCAGAAGAGGGGGGATTTCGTGCTGCATCTGCTAAAGCAAGTCGTTCACAAGCCGCGTTATCTTCATCAGTAAAAGAGCTGGAAAGAAATCTTGGACAAGCCCTGTTCGAAACTGGACATAAAGCTAAACTAACGCCTTTTGGGGAGTTTTGCTTGCCTAAAGTCAAACAGTTCTTTCATCAGTATCAAACATTAGAGGCAGATTTACGAGCGGCAGCAGAAGGACAGCGAGGTAAGTTGGCAGTTGCTTGTGTGCCTTCTGTGGCAGCTAAACTAATTCCCGGACTATTAGCAACATTTACGAAAAGTCACCCCAAAGTAGAAGTGTCATTAATTGATGATAATGCAGCAGGTGTGGAAGCCAGATTATTAGCCGGTGAAGTAGATCTTGCACTAGGTAATTGCTTGCATACTAATGATGAACGTATAGCATTTACCCCTTTATTTTCAGACCCAATCGGAGTGGTGTGCTTGAATAATCATCCACTAGCTGAATGGGAAGAGGGAGTAAGCTGGCAACAAGTTTCATCTTATCCATTTATAAAAAATGGTACCTGTGAATTATTAAGTCATACTGCCGCTTCGGAATTAGCTGAAAAAGCAATTTATTCAGTCAAAAATATTGTTTCACTATTTTCTGTATTAGCTCGCGGAATAGGGGTGACGACACTCCCTAAGTTAGCATTTCCTGATGATTCAACCAGTCTGGTGTGGCTGCCGTTAAAAGATCCTATTGTGAAGCGGCAGATTGGAATTTTTCGGCTGTTGGGCCGCCCTGCTTCGCTGGAAGCAAATGTTTTTTTGAATTGTGTTTAAAAGAGCTTAATGAGTAATCTTTTGAAGCTAGTGGTCCATGCGTAAAGTTGTTACCTTATTTTGCACATGGCCCACTAGGCCTTATTTAAAGGTTCTGATTGGTCTTTAATATGGACACCTCTAATAATTGGCGGTGTCCATAAGCATAAAATAGTAATTATGTATTTTTCCTGTCCTTAATTAATGAATCCACCACTGAAGGGTCCGCCAGGGTGCTGGTATCGCCTAAGTTTTCCAGCTCATTATTGGCTATTTTACGCAGAATTCGCCGCATAATTTTTCCTGAACGGGTTTTAGGTAGACCCGCTGTCCACTGAATCAGGTCGGGTTTGGCTATAGCACCTATTTCTTTGGTAACAAAATCACCTAACTCTTTTACAAGCTCTTCTGATGGGTTTGCATCATGCATCGGCATAATATAAGCGTAAATCCCTTGGCCTTTGATAGGGTGTTCATACCCTACAACAGCAGCTTCTGCTACAGCATCATGTAGTACTAAAGCACTTTCTATTTCAGCGGTACCTAACCGATGGCCAGAAACATTCAGTACATCATCCACTCGACCAGTAATCCAGTAATAACCATCTTCATCACGGCGGGCGCCATCACCCGTAAAATACATCCCAGGATAGGTGGAATAATAGGTGTCAAAACAGCGTTGATGGTCTCCATACACAGTGCGGATTTGGCTGGGCCAGCTGCCAGTGATGACTAAGTTGCCAGAGCCTGGTCCCTCAATAAGTTTTCCATCATTATCCACCAAGGCGGGTTTTACCCCGAAGAAAGGCCGAGTGGCAGAGCCGGGTTTTAAATCGGTGGCACCAGGTAATGGGGTAATAAGAATAGAGCCAGTTTCGGTTTGCCACCAGGTATCCACAATTGGGCAACGGGTTTCGCCTACTACATTGTAATACCACTCCCAGGCTTCCGGGTTAATAGGCTCACCCACAGTACCAAGAATTCTAATGGAGTCGCGCTTAGCGCTGGTAACATAATCATTGCCTTTGGCCATTAAGGCGCGAATAGCGGTAGGTGCCGTATAAAAAATATTAACCTGATGTTTATCAACTACTTCCCAGCAACGAGAGGCATTAGGATAAGTGGGTACTCCTTCAAACATTAAAGTGGTTGCGCCATTAGCTAAAGGCCCATAAACAATATAAGAGTGGCCTGTTACCCAGCCGACATCGGCCGTACACCAGTAAATTTCACCGGGCTGATAGTCAAACACATATTTATGACTCATGGCTGCTTGTAGAATATAACCACCTGTCGTATGTAGTACGCCTTTAGGTTTTCCGGTGGAGCCGGAGGTATATAAGATAAATAGTGGGTCTTCAGCATCCATAATTTCTGGTGGGCAAGATGAAGCCACATGATCACTTAATTGGTGATACCAGATGTCTCGTTTTTCATGCCAGTCAATCTTGCTGCCAGTGTGTTTGACTACAACTACCGTATTTACATTAGGGCAGTGTTCTAAGGCAGTATCGGTATTTTGTTTTAATGGGATGGTTTTTCCGCCACGAATGCCTTCATCAGCTGTAATAACCGTTTGGCAATCAGCATCAAGAATGCGATCTTTCAATGACTCTGGAGAGAAGCCTCCAAACACTACGGAATGGATAGCACCAATTCGAGTACAAGCCAGCATGGCATAAGCAACTTCAGGGATCATTGGCATATAAATACATACTCGGTCGCCTTTTTTGACCCCACGCTCTTTTAGTACATTGGCGAACCGGCAGACGTTTTCATACAACTCCTGATAGGTAATTTTCTTGTCATCTTTTGGGTCATCGCCTTCCCAAATAATCGCAATATCATTGGCTTTTTCAGGCAGGTGGCGGTCAATACAGTTGTAACTGACATTCAACTTGCCGCCGATAAACCAGGCTGCTTTACCTTCACCGAAGTTGCTTTCATGCACTTTTTCCCAAGGAGTAAACCAGGTTAAAAACTTTTCAGCCTGCTCAGCCCAAAAGGTTTCTGGCTGTTCGATAGAGGCTTGGTACATTTGTTGATATTGCTCATTGGTAATATGGGTTTGAGCTTTTATTGAATCCTTAACCTTGTGGTTTTTAATTTGGTACATAACGCTGTAATCCTTGTTGTTATTTTTTCATATGGCCAGATTGTTCTTGAAAAATTATTATTGAAAATTAAGCTTCACTAATAGTTATTAATCGTTCTGATACTCTGACTAAGAATGCTATAGAACATACCCTAACCAATACTCTAAATTTTGGTCAAGCCAAGAAGCAACTTATCATCTGTATGGGGCTATCTTTCCGCCTTAGCTTTATATTTTTCAATCAGACCTTCTTGTTTCATTTTTTTCAGAACCAAAGAGAGCTTAGGGGCTAGTGACTTATGTTTTTTATGTAAAAAAGCATGGGCGGGTGTTTTCTCCATGATACCCACTCGATAAAACACGACCTTTTGGAACTCACTTTGATTAAGGTGAAATGTGATGTTTTGTTGAACATCTATAAATACCTGAGTTCTTCCAGCAACAACTTGCTCCAGTCCCTGTAGTGAAGACTCTGAAATCATCAGCCTGTTTGGGGGGAGTAGTGCAGGTAGAATTGTTTCGCACTTTTTGACGCCTCTGCGATAGCCAACTCTGTAGCTGTTATTTTTTAGGCTTTCCCAGCCATCAAGATGGATGCTGGGGTCAATTCCGTAGGCAGAAAAGTAGACAGAGAAATGGGGTTCATCCACTCTGACAAGGTTGGGGTGCTTATTGGCATAGTCTGCTACTCGGTGAATTTCACCATCGACAATGCCCTGGTCAGAAAGCTGGCTGGCTCGTTTTGCTGGGTATCCATTGTATACCAGAGTGTAGCCAAGCCTGTTAAAAGCCTCATTGTAAATCAAGGCTAACCACCTTCCATAAAAAGAGTTTTTGGTTCCTTTTCCGCCTGCTAAAGTAATGACTTTTTGGGTTTCTGAGTAACTGGTTGTTCCAGTAAAAAGCCCACCAATAATAATGGCCAGCCAGTAAATAAAATAGGTTGGATTAAAAATAGTGTGTGCAGTTTTTTTGGTTTTCATGAGTATTGGTATAGCTCATTTTGCACTCCAGTTGCTTGGTAAGGTCCCTTTACTGTTTCTCATGCCCTATCGTCTTTCAGATTGTCGCAAAAAGCTAGCGGGTATGGGGTGACAGGGTGTTCTGTAGCTGCGACAAGGAAGTCGCTTTAGCTCTTGATGGGCCAGGGGCGGCACTTCAAGAGCGGCGGAAGAATATCCTGTTATTCCAATCGGACACTAAATTTACTTTCTGCACCCTTTTGCAACACCCTGATAAGGTAGAGGAGTCCTACTGTCCGATTTTGCTTAGCCTATTCCCCCTGATTAATTTCTCTAAATAGTGAGATTAATCCATTAGTGGAGCTATCCTGGTCCAACGGGCTATCAGTATCTTTTAATTTAGGGAATAAGGTGTTGCCTAGTTGCTTGCCTAATTCCACACCCCATTGATCAAACGAATTAACCTGCCACAACATGCCTTGGGTAAATACCTTGTGCTCATAAAGCGCAACCAAAGCACCTAGGGTTTCAGGTGTCACTTTCGACATTAAAATGGTGTTGCTGGGGCGGTTGCCTGGGATGACTTTATGGGGGGCTAGCTTTTCAATTTCTTCAGTGCTTAAGCCTTGTTCGGCTAATTCTGCCTTGGCTTCATCTAACGTTTTACCAGCCATTAATGCCTGGCTCTGGCTGAGTGCATTAGCAAATAACCAAGGGTGGTGGTCACCAATATCATTATGGCTTTGAGCGGGTACCACAAAATCCACAGGAATTAACAGGGTGCCTTGATGCAGTAACTGATGGTAAGCATGTTGGCCATTGGTGCCAGTATCACCCCAAATAACTGGGCCAGAACTATAAGACAGCGTCTCTCCATCATGATTAACTGACTTACCATTACTTTCCATATCTACTTGTTGTAAATGGTTGGGTAATTCGCTGAGATACTGGTCGTAAGGTAATACGGCATGTGCAGTAGCACCATGATAATTGTGGTACCACACACCAATTAAGCCTAATAAAGCCGGCATATTTTCGGTGATAGGGGCAGTACGAAAATGCTCATCCATTTGATAAGCACCTTTCAGCAAGGCTTCGAAGTTATCAAAACCCAGAGTCAGTGCAATGGGTAAACCAATAGCAGACCATAGTGAATAGCGGCCACCCACCCAATCCCACATCGGGTAAATATTGTCGGGGTGAATACCAAACTCGACGGCTTTATCCACATTGCTGGAAACCGCTAAAAAGTGTTTGGCAATATCTTCGGCTTTAGCGCCTTGATCCAGCATCCACTGACGACAGGTTTCGGCATTGAGTTTAGTTTCAATAGTGGAAAATGATTTGGAAGCCACTATAAATAAACTGGTTTCGGGATCAATATGCTTAAAGGCTTCGGCAACATCATTAGGGTCAATATTAGCAATATAATGATGTTTAATATCAGGCTTAATATAAGGCGTAAGCCCTTCAATAATCATTTTAGGGCCTAAGAAAGAACCACCAATTCCAATATTGATAATATGCGTAATCGGCTTGCCAGTGTAACCGCGCCATTTACCAGAATGCACCTGCTGAGTGAGCGTTGCAATTTTTGCTAATGTGGCTTTAATTTCAGGCATTACATCCTGGCCATCAACCCAAATAGCTTCATCATCCTGCTTACGGAGTGCCATATGTAAAGCAGGGCGTTGCTCAGTGTGGTTGACTTTATCTCCTTGGAATAAGCGTTTGATAGCTTCAGGTAATTTAGCTTCTTCTGCCAGCTTGCCCAGCAACTGCAGTGTTTCTGGCGTCATCAGATTTTTAGAGTAATCTAAAAACAGCCCAGCAGCTTTCAACGAAAACTGTTCAAACCGTTTGCTATCTTCAGCAAATAGGGCTTTTAAATTGGTTTGATCAATGGCTTGTTTTTCTTGTAACAAGGCCTCAGATGATGGGTATTGGCTAAGGGGAGTGACACCACTAATAGTACGATTACTCTGATTAATCATATCCATCTATTCCTTAATTAAGCTAACTGTACTGGAATGGCATTAGCTGTGTGGCTGACTTCATTTCCTTCTGCCATATAGATTAAAGCAGGTTTGAAGTTTTCCAGCTCATGAGCTTCAAAATTAGCGTAAGCACATATAATCACGCGATCACTGACACTGGCTTTATGGGCTGCGGCACCATTTACAGAGATAATTTTTGAGCCTTCTTCACCGCGAATGGCGTAGGTTGTAAAACGCTCGCCATTGGCCAAGTTGTAAATCTGAATTTGTTCGTATTCGCGGATGCCTGCCATATCCAATAGCTCACCATCAATCGCACAAGAACCTTCGTATTCTAGTACAGCGTGAGTGACGCGAGCCTGATGAAGCTTAGCTTTTAGCATAATAGATTGCATGGAAATGGGTCCTAAGTTAGTTGATGTCTACTTGAATATTGTCAATTAAGCGGGCTTTACCCAAGTAAGCAGCGGCTAAAATAACCAGGGATTTATCCTGCTGGGTCGCAGGTAGCAGTGTTTCGCGGTTGCAAATATCGAGGTAATCAGGCTTAAACCCAGCTTGGGCTAAACGAGCGATACCATCCCGTAAAATATGGTCGTAAGGTCGGCCTGAAAGCACTTCTTGTTTGGCATTTTCCAGCATTTGATTTAATGCTGGAGCAATAGCTAATTCCTGCCGGGTGAGATATCCATTCCGAGAACTTAGCGCCAAGCCTTCACTATTTCTAGCGATGGGCGCGCCAACAATTTTAACTGGCATGCACAGGTCATTGACCATACTACGAATGACAGCCAGTTGTTGAAAATCTTTTTCTCCAAACACCGCTACATCGGGTTGCACGATATTAAAAAGTTTACAAACAATCGTCGCGACACCGGTAAAGTGGCTAGGACGGCTTTTACCACAATGTAAATTCGATAAATGGACGACGGCAACTGAAGTGTGGTGTTCCATCCCGTGGGGGTAGATTTCGTTGCTGGATGGTGCGAACAATAAATCAACCGCTTGTTCTTTTAATTGCGCTTGGTCTTCCGCTAGCGTTTTAGGGTAAGACTCTAAATCTTCATTGGCTCCAAACTGTAGCGGGTTTACATAAATGCTGGCAATCACTATATCGGTTTTTTCTCGGGCTTTATGAATTAACGATAAATGCCCATCATGCAGATTGCCCATGGTGGGAACAAAGCCAATGGTTTTGCCAGTAGCCTTGGCTTCGTTAATAAAGGCCTGTACTTCATCAATGCTATAAACAGTCTTCATGCTTTAAACTCATGCTCTGCGGCAGGAAATGTACGGCTTTTAACGGCAGCGACATAGTTTTCGATAGCAGCCTGAATAGAATCAGCTTCTGCCATAAAGTTTTTCACAAAGCGGGGGGATTTCCCTGGAGAGATACCTAACATATCGTGCAACACTAATACCTGGCTATCGGTGGCTGCACCAGCGCCAATGCCAATCACTGGAACTGACACTGACTCAGTAATGGCTTGAGCCAGTGGGCTAGGCACGCACTCAAGAACAAATAATGATGCTCCCGCTTGTTCTAGTGCCTTAGCATCTTCCAGCATGGTTTGGGCAGCTTGTTCTTCTCGCCCTTGTACTTTATAACCACCAAAAACGTTCACCGACTGGGGAGTTAAGCCAAGGTGTACACAACTGGGAATACCGTTACGACTTAACTGTTGTACGGTTTCACACAGCCATCTTCCCCCTTCGAATTTCACGACTTGAGCACCTGCACGCATTAACTTGGCGGCATTTTTCAGGGCATTAGCTGGGGTGTCAAAGGTCATAAAAGGCAGATCAGCAATAATAAGAGAGCCTTGGTTACCTTTTGCCACACATGTGGTGTGGTAACACATGTCTTCTATGGTGGCAGGCAGAGTTGAGTCGTTGCCTTGTAACACCATACCCAGCGAATCACCCACCAAGATTACTTCCACACCAGCAGTGCTAACAACATGAGCAAAGGTTGCGTCGTAAGCAGTTAACGTTGCAAACTTTTCCTTGTTTTGCTTGATTTTGTTTAGTGTAGTTAGGGTGATATTGGCCATAACAAACTCACAGACTTTTGTAGAATTTAGGCTGGATTATACGAAATGTTATTAGGGTGTCACATCGGGCTAGCTGGCCCTAGCGGGTCAACGTTACCCCTTCTAATAGGCTAATGCCAGCCTTTGAACAGTTTGCAGCTAATTCTTTAACAGACTCCCCAGTCGGTAGCTGCAAGTTTGGAGCGATGTCTTGCAAAGGAAGCAGTACAAAGTTGCGAACAGTCAGCTGATAATGGGGAACAGTTAATCGCTCTGAGCTGATAACCTCTTCACCATAAAGCAGTAAGTCGATATCCAGTGTACGAGGCCCCCAACGAATATCACGAACACGCCCTTGCTCCAGCTCAATGGTTTGGGTGTGATCCAGTAACTCCAGTGGTGCAAGTAAAGTATCAATGGCAACGACTGTATTTATATAGTCTGGTTGGCCTTCAGGCCCTACAGGATCGCTTTGGTATACTGGCGAAACCGCTGCCAGAGTAGTGCTGGGCAGTTGCTCAATAGCACTTACTGCTTCAGCTAATTGCTGGGTTGGGCTGGATAGGTTGCTGCCAAGCCCAAGATAGCAACGGATGGAGGCACCGTTCTTAATCACTACTCATTCTCATTGGGTTTACGATGGTGATGCTTGCGATGATGGCGGCGTGGTTTTCTGGACTTTTTATACTTGCCACTTTGTAGTGACTTAACCATTTGGCGACGTACAAACTCGTCTGCTTCTTGGTAGTCTGTCCACCATTGGCCTAGCCCCCCTAAGTCTTCACCTGCTTGTTCTCTTAGTAATAAGAAGTCATAGGCTGCTCTGAATCTTGGGTGGTTAAGGGCTTGATCTGCTTTCTTACCAAACCGTCGGGTGAGACGATATTGCAGCTCCCAAATTTCCCGCATTGGGATGGCAAAACGTTTGGGAATGGTAGTCCGTTGGTTTTGATTTTCAATAGCAGTCATTGCACCCTGGTTTAATGCGGGCAGTGTTGGTATATCCTGCTCTTCAATTTGCCGGGTGTAAGCAAGCGTGGAATACCAGAGAAACACAGCATATAAAAATGCAGGGGTTAGGCTTTTGCCTTGTCTGACTCGTTTATCGCTATTAACTAATGCAGCATGAATAAAGCGTGCATGAAAACCATCCGGTTCAGCAATTGCAGCAGCAGTGGCTGGCAGTAACTGCTCGAGTAAACCGTAGTCTTGTAGCAGTTGAAAAGATGCTGCTGCATGGCCACTTAAAAACAGCTTTAAAACTTCATCAAATAACCGGGCAGGAGGAATATTCTCCAGCAGATAGCCAAGGCTATAAAGGGGTTTGGCCGTGTATTTCTCAATTGTAAAATCAAGTTTGGCTGCAAAGCGTATTGCCCGTAGCATCCGTACTGGGTCTTCCCGATAGCGCTGTTCTGGGTCGCCAATTAGTCTCACCAGGCGGCTATCAATATCATCTAAACCACCAGCATAATCTTTAACAGCAAAATCACTGAGTCGGTAGTAAAGCGCATTGATAGTAAAGTCACGGCGGGAAGCGTCATCCTGAACAGTACCGTACACATTATCGCGAAGAATTTGCCCATCATCAGAGTGGTGGGAGTGCTTGCCATCACCATGGCTGTCTTGAGAGTGGTGTGCTCTAAAAGTGGCTACTTCTATTACTTCACGACCAAACTGAACATGAACCAGCTTAAAGCGGCGGCCAATGAGTCGGGAGTTACGAAACAGAGAACGAACGTCTTCTGGAGTAGCGTTGGTTGCTACATCAAAATCCTTAGGATGGCCACCCACTAAAATATCACGAATACAGCCACCCACTAAGTAGGCTTGGTAACCACTGCTCTCAAGCCGGCGCAATACTTTGAGCGCATTTTGGCTTAGCAGCTTACGAGATACCTGGTGCTGGTCGCGTGGAATAATTGTTACATCACCTATGGATGCTTGTTTTTGTTTGCCGGATAGCCGACCGAGAAAACTCTGTAGCCAGCCTAACCGCTTCTTTAGCATAGTAATAATCGAAACTTAGCTATATCAATCATAGTTCTACTAGAGCTTATTAATAGGCTCTAAACCAGTTACAGGGCCTTAATATCAATGATGAGCCCTGAAAGAGCTGGCTATAATAATCACTGCTAAGCATAGATGCCAGCCTGGATATTTCATCAGCTCGCAGAAATATATGATTGAAGTAAAGAGCAAGACATATAAAGGGTGGTTTAGATATGAGATGTAAAAGGCAAGCGACTTGGCTTTTTTGCAATCTATAGGGTTGTTTTAGAAAATAATAGAAAGGAAAAAGGAGGGCTAGCCCTCCTAACGAAATATTGCTTTGGTAATATTATTTTTATTATATGCTTGGATGGAGAGTCGGTTACATAACCGACTCAGGAACCAATTTCGGGTCCATAACCAACAAACGGATTCCTTTGGAAGCTGGGTGTGACAGTGCTGAGTGTACACAGTGTGTGTTGAGTAACTAAGCTCGCCCGTTTTAGGTTCTTGACTTACTTACCTGCTTTCTAACGAAAGCCACTCATGTTGGCCACTAAAAAGGCCCCTCTCCAAAAAAATCAATTTGTCGACTCCAGTTATTATTTTTATTGGCGGAGTAATCGTTATTCTTATTATTAGTAAGCATTCTTATTATTGTTGTTGTAAGCAATAAATTGCATTTGCTGTGCCAAAAAAATAAAATTCTTTTAAATCAATAGCTTATATTTTTAAGTGGTAGGAGCCGCACTTTTGTACGTATAAATACGTAAAAAGTGTTACCTGATCTGAGGTGATTTCACTGCATAGTGTTACTGTCTTACCGTTACGGTAACACTTTGTCCTAACGGGTAAACTTATTATTACCTTTATAGGTTAAAATATAGACGATTTTACAAGGTGGTGTGGAAAAAAATTGCCACAGGGTGGCAAAAGTTGTGGTGAAAACGGTGGCAAATATTGCTGCTAACGATAGGTTCGTGCTTATTAGCTGTTAGTTGCTTTTTGACGAGGAATGCCCAGGCGCTGGCGACGTTCCCACAGGCACTTACGACTGATACCCAGTTTTTGAGCCAGCTCTGTTTCTGTCATTCGCTCTTGGTTTTCTAGTACGAAGCTCTGGAAGTAATCTTCTAAAGTAAGCTCTTTACCTTCTTCTGCTTTTTGTGGCTCAGTGCTTTGGTTGGGGGTGGAAGTATTTAGATCGATGCCTAGCAGGTCGGTAGTAATCAAACAGTGGTCGGCCAAGATCACTGATCTTTCAATAGCATTTTCCAGCTCACGCACATTACCAGGCCAGCTGTATTGCTGAATGGCATAAAGGCTGTCAGGTGAGAATTGGTGTGATTCTTTACCCAACTTCTCGCAGATTCTATTCAGAAAATACTTTGCCAAATCAATAACATCAGATCCCCGCTCTCTCAAAGGGGGTAAATTAAGCTGAATAACATTTAGCCGGTAGTAGAGGTCTTCACGAAACTCGCCAGACTGGGCTAGTTGCTTAAGCTGGCGGTGGGTAGCCGCGACCAGCCTGACATTGACTTTTTGCGATTGCACTGAGCCAACCCGGCGAATTTCACCTTCTTGTAACACCCTTAATAGCCTGGCCTGTGCTTCTAACGGCAGCTCGCCAATTTCATCCAGAAATAGCGTGCCTCCGTCAGCTGCCTCAACCAGTCCATGACGCGCAGCGGTAGCACCAGTAAAGGCACCTTTCTCATGACCAAACAGCTCAGATTCAATGAGTGTTTCAGGGATGGCCGCACAGTTAACGGAAACCATCGGTTTGTCTGCACGCTGGCTACTTTCATGAATAGCTCTGGCAACCAGTTCTTTACCCGTACCTGATTCACCCAGAATCAATACAGTAGAGTCGGTAGGGGCAACCTTGCTGACCCGTTTAAAGAGAGTTTGCATTGTTTCGCACTTGCCAACAATACCGCTGTTATGGGGTTCGTTTTCTTCCGACTGATTTGTTGTGGTGGAGGAAGTTGGGGACTGTTGGTTGTTTGAAGTGTTGGAATGTTTGGTAAGGATATTCTTGATAGTGTCGAGCAGCTCGTCATTATCAAACGGCTTAGCAATATAGTCCACTGCACCAAGCTTCATGGTATCAACCGCTGACCGCAAACTGGCATAGCTGGTCATAATCAGCACGGGAGTGTTGCCCGAGATATTAATAATGTCGGTACCAGGAGCACCGGGTAGTCTCAGGTCCGAAATAATTAAATCAAAGTCGCTGGTTAAGTCATATTGACTGCAGGCATCGTCTACCGATGACGCCTCGCTAACAGTGTATTTATTGCGCTCAAGCAGTCGACCGAGGGCTGCCCGAATCACTGACTCATCTTCAACAACTAAGATATGCTTCATAGTTACGACCTGAACCTGGACTAATTGGTAATTCTCTGCTGCCTCTCCCACTAACTATAAACTTGTTTGATTTTTTTGTTGTTACGCTGTTACTAGTGGTAACGACACAGTTACTTTTGTACCCGAATTTTGCTTCAGGTCAAGTGGGCTTTCAATACTTATCTGGCCTGAGTGTTCTTCAATAATGTTATAAACCAGTGCTAGGCCAAGCCCCGTGCCCTTTCCAGGGTCTTTAGTGGTAAAGAAAGGTTCAAATAATTTGTTTTGAATTGGCTTGGGAATACCGCTTCCTTGATCGACTACGGCTATTTTCAATAACGAGCCACAAGCCGCCGTTGTTACTTTAATTTGGCTTTTGGCAGGAGAGGCATCACTTGCATTGCGTAGCAGATTGATAAGCACCTGCATCAAGCGCTGTTCGTCTCCCATCACAGCAGCTGAGTCGTTGCACTGATTAAGAAAGGCGAGCTGTTTTTGTTTATCTGCCAGTTGGATCAGCTGAATGGCTTTGTCTATTAAGGGTTTAACAACCACCCGGGTATATTGATCAGTTGGTTGGTGCTGGCTGCCTTGATGAGCAAAGCTGACTAATGTTTGTACGATACGGGTAATGCGTTGGGTCTGCTCAAGAATTTGCTCAGCAAACTGCTTGGTGCTGTCTTCCTGAGATTCAGACTTCAGTTCTTGAGCCAGACAGGCAATGCCCGTAACGGGGTTACCAATTTCATGGGCAACCCCGGCCGCCAGCTGACCAATAGAAGCAAGTCGCTCAGTATGGACCAGCTTGTTTTCCAGTAGTTGGGTGTCTGTTGCATCATCTAGCAGAATAACCAGCCCTTCATCATCGGTGAAGGGGGCGCCGATGGCCGCTTTATGCAAGCTGAGCCAGCGGGGTTCACCATCAACAATAATTTTTTCTTTGCTGAGGTGGTTGCGGGCAGGGTTGGTTGCAAAGCGATTGAATAGGGATTTCCAAGGTTCAGGAATGTCTTCAAACCGTGAGCCCACCACTTTGCTGGAGCCAATCCCGGTAATAGCAGCCATGGCTCGGTTCCACATCAATACTTCAGAGTCTTTACCAATAGAGCAGACGCCGAGGGGCAAATTTTCCAATGTGTGGCGATGGAACCGACGTAAGTTGTTTAGCTCGGCAGCCAAACCGGTCAGTTGTGATTGGTAAGCTTCAAATCGACCTTCGATAAAGTTGATGTCTTCGGTTACATACACATCGGCTTGAAGCTTGTAGGGTAGAAAGCTATCAACAATATCTTTAGCTACCGCAGGCCCCATCAGGCCAGATAGGTTGGCTTCAATGCGGTCTCGCAATCGGCGCAAAGCATAAGGGCGGCCTTCGTCCATTGCTAGATTAAGGTCTTGCAGTGCCTGGCTGACCTCTCGTTGAGCTGCTTTGCTGCCAAGGATTTTCCCCAGTTGCTCTTGAAACTCGGCAGGGCTTTGGGCGGCGAGCATCCAGCGATGAGGGCGGCTGACGTTATCCACACTGCAGGCATTAGCGGCACCGACTTCTTCTTCTGAAATAGGCGTGAGCAGGGAAACCAATACAAAGGTCAGTGTATTGGCTGACAGGGATGCAATGGTAGCGATATGCCAGCTGTTTTCGTCCAGTGATAGTGTCAGATTAATAATAGGGAAGGTGATGGAATCAATATCTAAAAACAGCGGTAACATTAAAGTGAGAAACCAAACAATCGCCCCTACGATCAAGCCGGTGATAAATCCTTGTCGATTGGCGGCTGGCCAATAAAGCACACTCAAAATGCCAGGCAAAAACTGCAAAGTCCCTACAAACGCAGCTATCCCCAAATTAGACAAGTCTTGCTTGGCCCCCAACAGCCAGTAAAAACCATAGCTGGCAGTAATGATCAGCAAGGTTAATATACGGCGAGTCCACAGTAGCCACTTATATATGTCTACTTTACTGGAAGGTTGATAGCTGGGTAACACTACATGGTTGAGCAGCATACCCGACAGCGCCAAAGTGGCTACGATGGTGACGCCACTGGCAGCAGATAGGCCACCAATAAAAATTAAGCCAACTAGCAAGGGGCTTTCACTGGTTAAGCTGGTTCCAAGAATGAAGTATTCGGGGGTGGTGGGGTTATTAAGCTTGAGCCCTGCCCAAAGTATGGGAGGAATCGCCAGGCTAAATAACAGTAAATAAAGTGGTAATCCCCAGCTGGCGGTAAAAAGCGCTTTTGGATTAGGGTTTTCAATAAACCCCATATGAAACATGTGGGGCATGACCATTGCCGCAGCAAAGAAAATCAGCAATAACGTGCGCCATGGGCCTTCTTGCAGTGGGGTATGCAAAGCTGTTAATGCTTCGGCATTGCTGGCTAGCCACTGATCTAAGTCACCAGGACCATTGAAAACAAACCACAGGGCAAAAATACCTGCCACCCCCATGGCTATTAGTTTGATCACTGAGTCAAAGGCAATGGCCATTACCAGCCCGGTATGTCTGTCGCGGCTGGAAATATGGCGAGTACCGAACAGCACGGTAAACAAAGTGATTAAGCCACAAAAGCCTAACGCTAATTCCTCTGGTTGACCGTGTTGGCTAAGAATGTCTGCTGAATCTGCTACTGCCTGTATTTGCAATGCAATTAGCGGCAGCATCGCCAGCAGCATAAAACCAGTGGTTAAGGTACCTGCCCAGCTGCTACGAAAACGAAATGCAAATAAATCGGCCAAAGAGCCTAGTTGATAAGTGCGGGTGAGCTTAAGAATGGGGGCTAATAAAACTGGAGCCAGCAAGTAAGCGCCACAAATCCCCAGAAAATAGGCTAAAAATAAAAAGCCATATTGGTGGGCTAAACCTGTCGTACCATAAAATGCCCAAGCGCTGGCATAAACTCCAAGCGATAATACATAAGTAACTGGATGACTTACCAGTGTGCGTTTAATAACACCTTTTTCAGCGCAATAGGCAATGATAAACAGCAGGGCAAGATAACCGGCACTAATAATAAACAGGTGGCCAAGCTCAAAGTTCATCAGACCCCCGCTGTGTTTGCAGTAAAAAACCCACCACAATCAAAATCAGCCATAACAAATAGGGCCGATACCATTGAGTCGTCGACTCAATCCACCAATCCATAATGGCGGGTGAAAACAGGTAAATGCCTACCACCAAAAGCAAAACCAGTCGGTAAATATACATACCCGTAACCTGTTGTAGATATTTGGTTCATAGTAAAGCAGAAGATGGGGTGGGGGAAGGTCTTAACTTTTTGGCTATTGAGGACTGTAGGGGGCTGCTGTGCTCTGGTGTTTGATATTGAGCAACAGGGCATTCTTCCGCCGCTCTTGAAGAGCCATCCATGGCCCTCAAGAGCTAAAATGACATCCTGTCATAGCTACAGAAAACCCTGTTACTCTATATCCTTGGGCTTTGGTGTTGGCTGTTAATTACCCGTTTATCATCGTAGGATCGGCCCTTTTTTAGTCAGATTAAAATCATAACTGGTGCCTTCGTTATAACGCTAATGTGGTAAAACCAATTTTTCTGTATAATCTTATGCTTAGTTTCTGATCAACTGGCTCCGTAAGCTTACCTAGGAGACACAGAGCTTGAAAAGCTCTGTTTATTTGATGCATCACGCACAATTTTTATATCTTTACTAGCTCCACTCCCCCCAACTTTTCCATCACTACCAAAACTAACTACTTCATAAGTTGATCCATTTTCTAAGCGGCGATATATGTACTTATTACCCCAAGGATCTACAGGAGTATTGTCAACCAAGCCAATGTGCTCTAAAAAAGTGCCAAGCTCTTCTTTATTTTTAAGAGCCAAATACCATCCATCTTCTTTTGGTAGTAATGCTTCCAGTTTTTTATACTCATACAATTTCTCAACTATTATCTGGATATCAATTTCAGCAACTTTAATCTTCGCCAACTCATTTTTACTAGGGCTGACTACTGTTTTAATAATCAGCCCAATAGCTATTAGAGCGACAAAAAAAACATTTACTCTAAAAATCGTTTTTTTCATTCTTTAATCCACAAGGAAGCAATCATTTCTTTGAACATTGCTGTTTTGCTCTATTTTTGCATATTGTCCTAACATTATTTACCCAATGAATACAATTATTTGTGATTGCATCATATGCAGAACACTGGCCAGCTGTTCCTATATACACCAAAACACATTGATCAAAAGCACTTTTTTCACACTCACTATCCCCACCTTTATCCTCCGTGCAAAACAATGCATCATCTTTCTTATCAGGAAGAGTAATTCCACCTTGAGGACAACTTCTATTAGGATTGTCTTCCTCCCAAGGCCAGTTACCCGCACATTTATTTTGAACACAAATATACTTATGAGGAAAGTTCCCATTATAGCTCCAGCAAACTTGAGCTAAACCCAGCGGATCTTTATAAATTAGCGGATTTCCACTTACATACGTATACGTATTTAACCCTCCCTTTAACCCAATCGGATCACTCTCAATATAACGCCCAAGTGTAGGGTCATAATCCCGGAAGTAGTTGTAAAACAGTCCGCTTTCTTCGTCGGCTAGTTGCCCTGGAAAACGTAAGGAAACAACTGTCTTCTGACCATTACCATCCACATCTTCACTAGCTTCTCCTACTCCAAACGCATCAGAGTCCCATGCCCATACGGTTTGTTGCTGCTGGTTTGTGGCCAGTCTTGGGGTATTGAGGTGATCGCTGTGTAAATACGTGACTTGTGGTGCAGCTAAGCTTTTACCGTTAGCGGTTTGCTCAACCATGGCTAGTGGTAGGCTGCCTAACCAAATATATTGGCGGGTTAATTGTTGTCGCCAGTGTTTGTTGTATTTTGTTTCCGCTAAAATTTGGCCCGTTTCGTTGTAGGTGTAAATCCAGTGGGTGGGTTGTTCAGGTCCATAATGAATGGTTTTATGGACTCGTTCGCCGATTGCATTGTAGTGGTAGCTGGCTAATAGAAAGTCCATTTCTTTAACTTTGCTTAAGCGATTATTAGCGGCATATTCAAAGTTTAAAGGGCCATTACCAGTGGTATTTCCTGCGGCATCTATGCGAACAGGGCCCATAAATGTTGTAGCAATGCGGTTGCTATTTTCTGCGTAAGTTTGCTCTTGCAAACCTAGCATATCCCTTAATCTTTCTTTTTTACTTAACCGATTTCCTACTGCATCATAGGTATACTCAGTGGTTTTGAAACCATCAACTTCTTTTAAAAGATGATCTAATGGATCATAGGTAAATTCCCTTTTTTCGGTTTCGCTTTTGGCTATTTCGGTAATATTGCCATTAGGGTCATATTTGTAATTCAACTGTTGTAAGCCAGCAATGGTTTGTTGAGTTAGCTGGCTGTCTAAATTGAATTGACGGTTTAAGGTCAGGCCGTTGCCCCATGTGAGTGAGGTCATTGGGCCGAAGGCTTGATTGGTAATATTTTTGGCTAGCTCGATGGTTTGTGCAGTTTCACCTGCTCCCCATTGGGCTGTCACACCAGTAATTTGTCCTTCGTTATTACGTTGGTAATTAACTTTTAAATGACTGGGATAAGTGACTTGGGTGAGTTGGTTGTTAATGTTGTATTGATAACCAATGCTTTGCTGAATGCTTTGACTACTTGTTTCAATAGTACGGCTTAAGTTAACGATATTACCGCGATCATCATATTGATAGGCAATTACACCTTTTGCATCTTTAACTCCGGTCAGCTTGCCAATACCTGGATGATTATCACTGGTATCGTCGTATAAATATTCGATGGTTAATTCGGAGGCGCTTGGATACGTTTTTTTCGTGAGGCGATTCAGTGCATCATAGGTGTATTCTGTAACTTCACCACGGGCATCGGTACGTTTGGTGATGTTGTCAGCCAAGTCATATTCATAAGTGGTGGTGCCTGTATCGGGGCTGACTCGTTTAATTAAGCGGCCAAATACATCATACTCATACTGAGTAGTCGTGCCTTTAGGGTCAACCACTTTAGTAATTTGATCTTGTTGGTTGTACTCTAGGCGGGTAACACCTTCTAAAGCATCAGTCGTTTGGGTTAAACGGTTTAAGGCATCAAAGCCATGGGTGGTTTTGTTGTTATTAGGGTTAGTAAAGCCCACCAGGTTGTCATTAACATCATATTCATGCTGAGTGGTTTGCTCGTTGGCACCAACACTACGTAATAACCGACTTAACTCATCATATACCCAGTTTTGTTGGCTAACAATTTCGCCAGTAGCCGATTTAACGGTTTGTTTGGTTTTATTGCCTGCATTGTCGTACTCATACTCAATGCGCTCACCTAAGCTATTTTCTATGGCCATTAAATAACGAGCAGGGCTGTACTCATATTTAATGACACTGCTATTTGGCAAGGTGATTTGAGTGACTTGCCCAACATTGTCGTAAGCAAAGCGAGTAGTAATATCGCCTGATTTGCTTTTAACCGTAAAGGTTTCTGCGGCGCCATCATGGTTATAGGTGATTTTGGTAACAACGCCGTTAGCATCAATCAGGGTTTGAGGGCTTCCACGATAATTGTGGTCTTTTAATTCAGTGGTATGGCCAAGGGCATTAATGGTTTTAATTAAATTACCTTTCTCATCATATTCATAGTGAGAAATATCTTGCACATCCGTACGAGGGCCGTCTATCTGTGTGATGTTGCCTTGGTTGTCATATTGATACAGCCATTTCCGTTCGAGTGAAGTATTGGCCTGAGCAGAAAATGCTAACCCTGCTGCCAATAATGCAGAAAATATCCGATTAAATTTCATACATCTAATGCCGTGTTTTAGGTTGAATCTTATTTAAATAACTTAAAATGAATGAAAAGAATGCTTTGAAATTGCACCAAAGCTAATGGATATGGAGTAACAGGGTATTCTGGAGCTGCGACATGGATGTCGCTTTAGCTCTTGATGGGCTCAAGGATGGCACTTCAAGAGCGGAGGAGGAATATCCTGTTATTCCATATCAGGTGCTGGACTTAATTAGCTACTTACTCACCTGCTTTTTATTAATCAGCAGTCCTTTATCGTTGTACTGATACAGGGTCTCCAGTTGACCGTCTGAGGTTTTTAAAGGTAAGCGTTTCTCAATATCCCACTCTGTAGTAATAGTGCGCGCTTGCGGTGTACCTGCAGCTTCTGTCTTCTCAGTCTGTAAGCCCTGATCGTTGTATTTGTACTCAGTGGTATTACCTTTCCAATCGGTTTTAGTCTTGAGCAGACCATTGGGGTAATAGCTATATTCTTTATTAGCCGCAGCACAGTTAGTCGATTGATGACCTTCAACACGTACCACTTTATTTACCCCATTAAATTGCTGGAAATGGTAAGTGGTTTTCTTGCCTAGTGGATTAGTGACAGTGGTGGAATTATTGTCGTGAAATTCCAGGGTGATTTTTTCCTTGCCACCAGCATGTTCAGAGCTGATAGCACGCCCTTGATTGTCATAGGTCCAAGTAGCAAAGCGAACGCCGTTTTCATCGGTGATGCCAGTTAGGTGGTAGGGGAAATCTGCATTTTCATAATGTAAGACTTTTAATTTTCTTTTTTGATTGGTAATACCTGAAAGCCTTCCCTGCTCATCATAGTTATAATTTATTTCTTGACCACTTTTTCCTTTTATTGAAGTTATACCGTTTTTCCCCTGTAGCAAAGTTATTTGTTTTTCAGATTGAGTGCTTGAAAAAATCACTTTATCTGAAGTTCCATCAGGTTGATAAAAGTATTTCGTATTACCTCGTGACTGGATTTTATATATATAACCATTATCAAAGTAATACTCTGTATTGCCATTTGAAACTATTTTCATGGTTATTATGTAACCATTGTGGATATAGCCATCTTTGGGTTCTAACTTTATATTAACTTGCTCTGCGACAAAATTTTGATCAGGGCTTGTCCACTTATCACCTTGTTTCACTAAGCGAATAACTAGACCACTAGGGCGGTGTAAATCAATATAAACAGGGGAGGTTGTATCCTGTGCATTTATATGTATTTTTTTATATCTATATTCAAAGCTATGTGATGTTTTGCCTGTTGAGCTATTGAATGAAATAGTAAAAGGTACGTTATCAATTTGATTTGTAAATGATTGAAACTTATTTCCATTCGATACAATGATAGGATTTCCTCCAGATGGTCTTGTGCAATTACCTTGACCATTTTCCAGTGGGGAGGGTCTATCACAAGAACCATTTTTATTTGGTTCTAGGCCATCTGCACATAGTCTCTTTGAGTAATAAATATTTTGTTCCGAGCAATCGGACTTGTCTGATGGGCAGCGTCCGTTACTCCCTCCAACAAAACATGAACCATTCTCTTTTTTACAGTTTGCTAGGTATTTAGGAACATGGTTATTGGCACAAAAGTTAATATACCAGCTTGTATCATAGCCAAAACACCAAGCGTAAACTCCCACCTCATAATAAGGACGATCACTTGACTCTGCTTGCCCATGGTTAACCATGATTGTAAAACAAGCGATTAATAACAAAAAATATGGTTTTCCAACATTATTTAGCATTCAACTGCCTTTTGCTTCACTCCAATAAAATGCCGTCGATTATAATCTGGCGATATTGTTATACAACAAGTGATGGGCTTTATTTGCTGGTGTGTATGTGCTTGCTTAATTTACTGGGCTTGTTTTTATTGCAGTGAGAGTTAAGTAAAAATTTGTATCCTTAATGATTAGCTCGGTCATTTTGAATATCAGGTAGGAGGCAAAGGATTAGAGCTTCTAATTAAGAATGAAAGTTGGTGGGCTAGGCCTACTCTTCTTTGTGCTGAGCAATAAAGCTTGCTAACTGTTGTAGTTTAAATACTGCAGTAATCGTCATTCTATGCCTAGCTCGTTGTCCAAATCGGCCATTTCTTCTAATGCGTGCTTTGTCTGCTGACGTAGACGTGCTTTAAATGCTAGAGCATCATTTTCTTGAATACGATAGTGCTTACCTACCATAAAATAAGGTAAGTCGCCGGTTTTTATGGCTTTAACCACCATTGGCCTAGACATTCCGATGATATTGGCAGCCTCTTGGGCGGTTAGAGGGTTGTCTGATTGACTGGCTTTAACATGAAGTTTTGCTTTGGGGTTTTTAGCTAGTACCTGTGCGGCCTCTTGTATAACTGTGACTAGCGATTGACTGATCTCAGAGTCAACAAACTCAAATTGTTCTCCTCCTAGTTCAAACTTAATAGGCTGAGGGTTGCTAATCTGGTATCGGACTTTAACTAGAGAGTTCAATAACTGCTTTTGCTTTTTCTTTGTACTATTAGCGGTTGGAATTGGTTTCACACTCATTGTTAGGGCCTCCTATAACAAGTTTAGCCTAACTGAAATATCTGAAATAATCAAAATAAAAAAAAGCTGATAATCAAAAAGTGCTGACACTCCCCAAACCATCTATTCTTAAAAAAATCCTAAAGTTTTTGTCATATCTGCCGGGGTGGCGGATAGTGTGGGTGGATTATGGTGCAGTCTATAAATACCAACCTCACTTCGTTGCTGGTGCAACGGCATCTTAATCAAAACCAGCGGGCGCAGGATACGGCGCTTGAGCGATTAGGCTCAGGTCTACGGATTAATGGCGCAAGAGATAATGCGGCTGGGTTTGCGAATACCATTCAACTTGATACAACGATTTCCAGCACCTTTGCCAGTGTCCGTAATGCCAATGACGGTATTTCATTGCTACAAACTGCTGAGGGTACGTTAGGTATTATTACGGAGAGCTTGCAGCGTATTAGAGAATTGGCTTTGCAAGCAGCTAATGGCAATAACAATGAAGTTGATCGCCAAGCGTTAGATGAAGAAGCACAGCAATTAATAAAAGAAGTTGATAGTGCCGCTTCTAATGCAAACTTTAATGGCCAGAAGTTGTTTGATGGTAGCTTTAATCGGCATGTATTTCAGACTGGGGTGGATTTAGGTGAGGTTATTCAGCTAAGTATTCCTAATACCACTACAGCCTCCCTTGGCACTTCGCTCACTGCAGGGGTTTCTTCGACCAGAGGCACCCGGAGTATTTTCCCCCTTACCCGTGGTGATGTGATTATTAATGGAATTGAAATTGGCGATTCCCTAGGTGTGGATGACAAGCTATCAACGGTTAACCCAGAATTCAGTGCTATTGCTAAAGCCGCTGCGATTAACCGGGCAACTACCTTAACTAATGTGACTGCCAGAGTGAATGCTAATACTGTCGGCTATTCAGGCCCGGTAGCCACTAATGCGACTGTTGCGGCAACCACTATCAATATCAACGGCGTAGCCATCAATGTTTCTACTAATTCGGCTCAGTCTGCTGATGTGAACCGACAAGGAGTAGTGAATGCCATTAATGGAGCTTCAGGGTTAACTCAGGTTGCAGCGGTTGATACAGGTAATACCAATACAGGGATTTCTTTAGTAGCCGCGGATGGCCGGAACATTCAGTATGATGATAATTTCTCAGGGATTTCTGCCGCTGTGGGGGTAGGTAATAGTGGTGCGGCGCAAGTTTACTCAGGCACTTTTACTTTGGTCTCTCAAACCGGTGGGCTGATTGAGCTGGACCAACGGTTTCGTGATAGCCATTTAATTACTGGGCTACGGTCTGACACTTTCAGTGGCAGCAATAGTGTGGCACTTGGTCGACGTGTGTCTAGTGTGGTTTTGGCTGCAGGTGATTTAGTGATTAACGGTGTATCAGTTGGGGGTTCTTCAAGCTTGGATGACAGTGCCTCTTCAACAGCAAAAAGTGCCAGTGCTATTGCCAAAGCGGCAGCTATTAATGCAGTAAGTGATCAAACGGGAGTGGTTGCTAGAGCACTGCCAAATGTGGTTATAGGCTATACCATTACCCCTGGCAATACCCGGCAAGAGTCGGTGGATATTAATGGGGTAACGGTTGAGGTTAATTTTAGTGCGGCTGATACCGCAGAAGAAATTGCTCGCAAAGTGGTTAGCTCAGTCAATCAACATACTGGTTCCACTGGGGTAGTGGCGGAGTTTGTGGTAGACCCACACTTTGGTGCAGGCAGTATAGGCCCTTCATTTCGGCTCGAAGCCGCTGATGGGCGGAATATTGTGTTTGAAAACCAAACGGCCAACATTGCTGAGGCTGGCTTTTCCATAGTAGAGCCCCCAATCCCCAGTGTGATCAATAATAATAACCCTCACCTAAGTGCTATTGAGCTGGTATCGGCAGGTAGAATCACCTTAAGCTCAACGACTGCATCTGGTGGGATAGATAATGCGGGTTTTAGCGTAGGAGAGTTTGGTGATTTGACTGATAGCATTCCGCTCAAATTTGCCAGCATCAGTACCGTGGCTGGTGCTAACCTGGTGCTCACTGCAGTGGATAACAGCTTGCAGCGGCTGGCGTTTCAACAGGCTCAAGTGGGTGCTTTACAGAACCGTTTTGTCGCAAATGTGGATAATTTACTAAGCCAGCGAGATAACCTGACTTCAGCAGTGTCTCGAATCAGGGATGCTGACTTTGCACTGGAAACAGCCAATCTGGCGAAAACCCAATTGTTACAACAAGCCTCTATTTCCGTATTAGCCCAGGCAAACTTAAGATCTCAGCAAGCACTAAAGCTGCTAGAGTTTTAGCTCTGACCAAATGTTTCCTGTAATGCCGCTTCAGGTATTCCTATTGCCTTTGGCACTTTTGGTAGTTGCCAGTGCTGAACTCCCCACTCAATAATCTCATTTACTGAGCTATTGGCTAGCGCTTTAGGTGGGGTGTGCCCTAGTGCAATCAAAGCGCGTAGCAGTTGTGGAGCAGGCATGTCTAGTGGTAGTGGGTTAGCAAAAGTCTGTTTACTGAGCTTGCTACCGTCCTCTTTATTAATCACAGGGTGATGGGCATAGAAAGGGGTTTGATAACCTAAATACTGCTGTAGCAGGCACTGCTTGGGGGTGGATGTCAGCAGGTCAGAACCTCTAACAATATGAGTAATTCCCTGTTCTTGGTCGTCGACGGTTACGGCGAGTTGATAAGCAAATAAGCCATCCTTACGAAACACGACAAAGTCGCCATCATCTACACCGAACTGACATTGTTGAATCCCTTGAACTAGGTCATCAAAAATCACTTTATGGTTGGCTGTTTTGACTTTGATAGAGTGATCATCATCCGGCTCTAAGGCTTTATCATGACAGTATCCAGGGTAAACCGACTGGCCTGTCAGCTGCCTGCGCGAACAGGTGCAAAAAAAACTAAAGCCTTCTGTCTGTAAGTTTGTCAGGGCTGCGCGATATAGCTCGCTCCGCTTTGATTGATAAACCACAGGGCCATCCCAATAAAGGCCATATATCTCAAGGGCTTTTAAAATTAAACTGGCGGCACCAGGTTGTTCACGGGGAGGGTCGGTATCTTCAATACGAACTTGCCATTGGCCTTGGTTGGCTTTGGCGTCAAGATAACTGGCAACAGCACTGACTAGCGAGCCAAAATGCAGTGGGCCAGTGGGAGAGGGGGCAAATCGTCCAATATATTGCGGGGCAGTCATTCACTTGATAGCAGAGCATTTATGCCATGGTAAAAGGAGTCCATGGCATATTATGTATTTTTTAGCAGTGTTTTAGTTTAGATGCCTGTTTGACGCTCTTTAATTTCAGCCAGAGTCTTACAGTCGATACACAGGGTTGCGGTTGGTCTTGCTTCCAGCCGGCGAATGCCAATTTCTACACCACAAGCATCACAAAAGCCGTAATCGTCACTTTCAATTCGCTCTAGTGTTTTTTCGATTTTTTTAATCAGTTTGCGTTCGCGGTCACGCGTTCTTAGCTCAAGGCTAAATTCTTCTTCTTGGCTGGCGCGGTCGGCAGGATCCGGAAAGTTGGCTGCTTCGTCTTTCATATGGGAGACGGTGCGGTCAACCTCTTCCATCAGCTCTGTTTTCCAGGTTTGCAAGATGCTTGCAAAGTGGGCAAGCTGCTTCTCATTCATATATTCCTCACCATCTTGCGCCTGGTAAGGAGTGAAGCTTTTTAACAGGTTGCCGGTATCTGTCTTATTTTGTGCTGACATATTTTTACAGCCTCACATTCAAGAAATTTTCCCATCGATCAGCAGCTGGCTATGTCACTTTGGTTCATCTGCCCGCTCCAACCGGATCAATTCCTTTTAGGAGCGGTGAAACTACCAGATAGCTTAAAAGGAAGCTACTGATTTATTTGCGGAAGCTGTGCTTCCCAAATTATCAAAGTGATAAAAAGCTGCTCCTTTATTACCAAGTGTTGTGAACTGCTGCCAACTTAACTAGTATGGTCGATTTATCGTTAGACTGCACACATTTGATTGAATTCAATCATAGGGATATCAGCTTGAAGTTCACTCCAGCTTGCCAACAAGGCGTCCTCATAAAACGCTATAAGCGTTTTTTGGCCGATATTGAGCTAGCGGATGGTTCGCAAATTACCATTCACTGTCCCAATACGGGCTCAATGAAAAACTGTTGCCAGCCAGGTAGCAAAGTTTGGTTTTCTACCTCTAACCAAGCGAAGAGAAAGTATCCTCACACCTGGGAAATTGTAGAGACCCCAATTACTCATCAGGATGGCAAAGTTGACCATTACTTGGCAGGTATTAACACTGGCCGAGCGAATCATTTGGTCAGGGAAGCTATAGATAAGGGCGTGATAACCGAATTACAAGGTTATAGCGAAATTAATAAAGAAGTTCGCTACGGGAAAGAGAACAGCCGCATAGACTTTTTGTTAAAAGGTGAGGGTTTAGCGGACTGCTATGTAGAAGTTAAAAACGTCACTTTAGCCATTGGTGATGGCTGGGGTATCTTTCCTGACGCAGTGACTGCTCGTGGTGCAAAGCATATCCGTGAGCTGATGGAAATGGTAGAGGCTGGGCATCGAGCTGTTTTGTTGTTTTGTGTGCAACACCATGGCATTGAGAAAGTGGCGCCAGCCGATGCTATTGATCCCACTTATGGTGAGCTACTGAGAGAGGCTATCAAGGCAGGTGTTGAAGTGATTGCCTATCAGGCAGATTTATCAGCAGAGCAAATTGAGCTGGTAAAGTCGCTACCGGTTATTGAGCGACTTACTCAATAACCTTTAAACAAATCTGCCCATCTTGGATTGAAAATGGGCAGGGTAACAAGCATTCGCCTTGGCAGGGACCGGCGATGCACTCGCCAGATTCGATTAAAAACAAAGCACCATGAGTAGCACACTGAATTAAGCTGCCTTCTATATCTAAAAACTGATCTGGCATCCATTCCAGGCTAATGCCCAGGTGGGGGCAGCTGTTGTGGTAAAGGTAAATCTCACCCTGCTTTTTAATTGCAAATACATTGTACTCGCCACTTTTAAAGCCTCGGCTTTCCCCTTCTTTTATTTCATCTATATGGCACAGTTTAATCACATCAATTTCCAGTAGTTTCAGCTGCTCTGCTTCTTCATATCTACTTTAAAACTTCTTATTAAAACCTCAAAGGATGGCAGTTAGGTAATTATGCTATTGACTTGCAAATAATAATTATTATCATTTGCATTTATTGTGCTACTACTCACTTAGCTTAATCACTGGAGTATTTGCTTCAGTGAGTTTTTTCTTTCTTTTCAAAAGGGTTGTCGTAAAAACTAGGATGTATGGGGTAACAGGATATTCAATCGCTACTGTCGGGAACAGCTTTAGCTCTAAAGGCTAGGGATGGCCTTTTAGAGCGGCGAGGAATAGCTTGTTACTTCTTCATACCGGATACTAGATTTTGGTGACAACCTCCAATATCTGGGGGGATATTCCAATGACAGAGCAGCCATATTGGCAGCTCACTGCTTTAGCCAGTGCATTAGCTGTTAGCGTTTCTAGTTGGGCCAGTCAAAAAGTCACATTTGATGAGGTAGTGGTAACCGCCACACGCTCAGAAACAACTACTCAAAAAGAGCCTAAATCAGTAGATCAGGTTGATAGTGAGTCTATTTCACTACAGCAGCCGGATAGTATTGCGGATACTGTAAAGCACTTGTCGAATGTACAAGTGTCAGCTGGGCCAAGAAAAGCTTCCCAGCGAGTGAATATTCGTGGTTTAGATGAGCGCAGAATTGTTCAAGTGATTGATGGTGCTCGGCAAAATTTCAGTGACGGTGCTCACCGTGGGTTATTTTTTATTGAACCGGAATTATTGAAGTCAGTAGAGGTAGTTAAAGGTGCATCAGGTTCACTGTGGGGTAGTGGTGCAATTGGCGGAGCTATTGGTCTGACAACCATTGATGCTGACGACATTCTTAATCCTGATGAAAACGTTGCAGTAAAGGTTAAGCAGGGTTATCAAAAAGCGGATCATGATAATCGCAACAATACGACACTGGCTGGTCGTTTAGGCAATACCGATTATTTGCTAAGCACCTTTTATACAGATAGTAATGAGTTAAGGCTGGGCAGTGGAAAAGAGTTAGAAAATTCTGCGTCTCGGCATAAGGGTGGGCTAGCTAAATGGCGCTGGCATTTAGCTGAAGATGAAATGCTGAAGTTTACTTATCATATGAACCATATTGATGAGAATGTGCCATCCAATCCCTCTACTAATGTTTCAGCGCGGTCTAATCCATTAATCAATCGTAAAACCGAGCAAAATAACTGGGTGGTTGGTTATGAGTTAAACCCAGAAAATAACGACTGGGTAAATGTAAATGCCACCCTTTATCATAATTACACTAAGCTAAATGAATTTAAGAAAACGGGTGCACCAAGACACGACTCGATTCGTTATAGCACGACGGGCCTTTCGCTAGTCAATACCTCGGAGCTTAGCTGGGTAGATTGGACATATGGCTTGGACTATTACCAGGATCGAGTTGAAGGTAAGCGAAACGGAGCAGACCGGCCTGAATTTACTGATGGACGGAGCACGGTATGGGGCGTATTTACCAAGCTAGCCATTCCTTTGGGTGACTACTGGACGATACAGCCAGGTCTTCGTTTTGATCAGTTTGATAACAGACCAGACGACAGTTCAGTGGGTAAAGATCAAACTGAAAATGAGTTATCTAAGTCACTGGCAATTAGCTATAACCCATTTGAGTGGTTAACCCTTCATGCACTTTATGATGAGGCTTTTAGGGCACCAAGCCTACAAGAGTTGTATGTTTCTGGTACCCACTTCTATGGCAATGTCTTTGTGCCAAACCCTAACTTGAAGCCTGAAGAAGCCAAAAATAAAGAGCTTAGTACCCGCTTTAAATTTAATGATCTGCTCAGTCAGGGCGATATTTTAAGTATGCGTCTGACTTATTTTAAAAATGATGTGGATAACTACATTGAGCAGGATGTTGAAAGGTTTACCACTACTTATGTCAATGTTCGCGATGCTGAACTAAAAGGCTATGAGTTTGATTCACAATATAAGACAGGTGATTATGGGGTTAATTTTTCCTATGGTCGTACTCGCGGTAAAGACAAAGACAGTGGCCAATATTTACAGAATATTCCTGCCGATAAAACGGTGGTTGGGTTAGAGCGTTACTTTATGCAGGGTGATGTTACTGCAGGGGTAAGAGTGACTCATGCCAAGAATCAAGATCGAGTGCCTGTGGGTAACCCTCAGTCTAATTATGATGGTTATACGGTAACTGATATTTATGTCAGTTGGGAGCCTAGTCAGAAAAAACTAGAAGGGCTACGGGTAGACTTTGGTATAGATAACGTTACTGATCGCCATTATCGAACTGCATTCTCACAGTTGGATGAATCAGGGATTAATGCCAAAGTAGCGGTGAGTTATAAGTTTTAAGAAAGAGCTTCCTGTAAGGGGCTACATAAACAATACAGAACACGCATCAAGTCCCTCCCTGGATGCTCTAATCGGCATCCTTGCCTCATAAGGTTCTGTATTGTTCATCTATCCCCTACTTAAGCACTGGTAGTTATTCCATAAATAACGTGAACCCACATGAGGGTCCACTATTGATTTGCGGTTTCTTGTAGTTAATAATCATTATCATTAAGTTGATTTTGATAAAGTTGGTTATGAGCCGGTTGTTGCTGTTATTCATAAGTGTGTCTGTTCTATTGCATGGTTGGCTTTGGTTGTTCCTTCAGCAACAACCAGAAGTAACGCCGAAGGCAATGGCTGCGTTAAGTTCACCTCTTAAACTTCAGCATGTCACTTTTAAACAGCGGGTAGTGGAGCCTACTCAGGCAAAGCCTGTTGAGGAAAAACAGCTAGAACCTAAGCAAGAAGTAGCCAAAGTTGAGCCAAAACCTACCCCTAAGCCTGTTACCAAAAAAAAACCAGCTAAGAAAATAGTTAAGAAAAAACCAGTTAAGCCAAAGCCTAAAATAGCTAAGGTAGTCAAACCAAAGCCAGTCAAAAAGCCACCGGTTAAAAAGGTAGTAAAAGCGAAGCCTAAACCAAAAACACCAAAGCCTGTGGTTGCGAAAAAAACTGAAAAGCCAATTAAAAAGCCAGAAAAGCAAACTCAAGTGGCAAGTGCTACACCTGTGGTGGCAAAAAAATCGCTGGGTTCTAGTCATAAGAATGCTCAAGCAAAGCCTCGTTGCTCTCAGACTGAACTTAATTACCCTTCTAGAGCAAAACGTCGTAATCAGCAAGGAGAGGTATTAGTAAAAGTGGAGTTAGATGAAAGGGGTGGCAAGGAAAGTATTTCAATTCAGAAAAGCTCTGGTTATCCGGTGTTAGATAGGGAAGCACTCAAAATGGTAAAGAGAACACAATGCTCTCCCATGTTGCTAGCAGGTAAGCCAGTTGAGTCTACAGTCATCCAGTCAGTAGTTTTTAAACTCAATTAATAATGGCTAATTTATGAATATTGATTATTTACAACAAGCCCTAAATGCCATGGGCTGGATGTTATATCCACTGGCCTTTTGTTCACTGCTAATGATCGCTTTGATTTTAGAGCGGCTTTGTTATTTTTTACTGTTACCACTCATTCCAGACAGCAAATTATCTGTGTTGCTTAGTCGCTGGAAAAATAATGTGGTTGAACAGCCTGCTTGGCTGCAAAAAAAGCAGCGTGGTATTGCCGTCGGTATTAAGCTGTTAAGTGAGTACCAGGGTAAAAACGTTGTAAGAGAGCAGCAGCTATCTTGCTGGTTGGCAAAGCAACATCAAACTAACACTGCTCGCTTAAAGCTATTACAACTCATAGGCATGATCAGCCCTTTACTAGGCTTGTTAGGTACGATTTTAGGCATGATTGTGATGTTTAAAGGTGTTGCTCAACATCAAGGCCCGGTGACTCCCAATATTCTTGCGGATGGCTTATGGCAGGCGATGTATACCACTGCATTTGGCTTGGTTATTGCCGTGCCTGCGATTGTGGGAGCACAACTGTTTTATATTTGGAGCAATAGTTATTGCCAGCGGCTTCAGCATTGGCTCAATGCGTTTCATTGCCAGATGATGGTGAAGGAGCATGATGAAGGCAGCCTTGAAAGCAATTCAGACCAGAATTTAAAGGCTGTAGCATGATTCAGTTTTCCAATGAAGATGACCAGTCATCTGGCTCATTTTTACCGGATTTAACATCACTATTAGATGTATTGTTCATTGTTCTGGTGTTTTTTCTCCTTACTGCAAACAGCGCTCAGTTATTGCTACCCATTGATTTACCAGCAGCTGCCTCTGAATCACTAGAGCCCCAGAAAAAGCCAAACCCTATCGAAATAGCAGTACTTAAAGACGGCACTGGCTGGCAAATTGAGTCTGCCACTTTTACTGAGTGGGATGAATTAACCAAAGTGCTTGATGGAAAGTTACAGCAAAACAAACTGGATAAAGTCACGGTGGCTGCAGATAAACAAGCTCAGGCTGAGCAGCTCTTAAAACTGTTAGCCTATTTGCAGGAAAATGAAATTGCGGTGGCTGACATTATTATGCAGAGAGAATAATGAAAGCAAAATTATCCGCTTTAATTCTAGGGGTTGTACTGTCTACATTGCTTCAAGCTCAGCAGCGCATTATTTCAGCTGGTGGCGCAATGACAGAGCTACTTTATGCACTAGGTGTGGGAGGTCAACTGGTGGCAGTGGACACTAGTAGTATATATCCCGAGTCTGCCAGTAAACTACCGAAAATAGGCTACCATCGTAGTTTGTCGTTAGAAGGTGTAATTAGTCTTAAGCCTACTCTATTGCTAGGCTCTGCTGAAATGGGGCCGCCGAATGTTATCCAGCAGTTGCAGTCTTTAAACATTAATGTGCAACAACTGCCTACTGCTGTAACCATAACAGCACTAGAGAAGCGAATAACTGAAGTTGCCAAACTGGTGAGTAAAGAGCCTCAAGGGCAGGCATTACTTGCTGGCATTAGAGCTAATCAGCAGCAGCTGGCTAAGCAATTAAAAGCTGTTAAAAAGCCTTTGAAGGGAGTTTTTTTGGTTCAGCCGGGCGGTCGTTCCCCAATGGTTGCGGGAACAGGTACTTCTGCTAACACGTTAATGGCATTAGCAGGCATATTAAATCCAGCTGCGACGTCAGTTAAAGGTTATCGACAACTGGCTAGCGAAAGCTTGATAGCAATGGCACCTGAAGTGATCATAGTGCCTGATCATATGTTTAAAAACAGTAGTAGTCTGGCTACATTAATTGCGCAGCAGCCAGGTTTAATACAAACTCCAGCGGCAAAAAATAACCGAGTGATTACTGTAGATAGTAGTTTATTGGTAGGCGGTGTTGGGCCTAGAGTTGTTGAAGCTGCACAAAAATTAGCAGCTGAAGCATACCCTGATTTACATTCTGCAATTGTTAAAGTTCCATAAATCTAATTTAGTGTTTGATATGGTATAACTGGGTTTTCTTCTGCCTCTTATGAAACGATCTCAAAAAGCGCTGTCAGTGATTGTTGTTCTGGCAGTGGGGCTCCCCATTTGCTTGTTGTTGGGAATTGCTAATGGTGCTGTGTCGATTGATCTAGCTGATGTGGTTGCTGCTATTTTCAATAATTTAGGTTTTTCCTTAACTTCGACAAGTGATGGCTTCTCCCAAAACCAACTAATTATTGAGTCCATTCGTACTCCCAGAGTTTTACTTGCCTCATTAATTGGTGCTGCACTGGCAGTGAGTGGGGCATTAATGCAAGGTTTATTTCGAAACCCATTAGCTGACCCTGCCATTATAGGTGTCTCCAGTGGAGCTGCAGTAGGTGCTGCATCGGCTATTTTATTTGAAAGTGCTTGGCCTGCAGGTTATGCCCACTGGGCGACAACAATGGCTGCATTTTTAGGTGGTTTGGCTGCAACTTGGTTGGTTTTTAAAATTGGCACCAGCCCATACGGCACTTCCGTCGCCACGATGCTATTAGCGGGCATTGCTATTAATGCGTTTGCCATGGCAGGAATAGGGCTGATTAATTATCTGGCAGACGATAATCAGCTCAGAAGTATTATTTTCTGGCAAATGGGCAGTTTAGGTGCCGCTAGTTGGCTGAATGTAGGCACTATGGCTTTAGTGGTTGCCGCTGTTGTTTTAGTTCTACCACGCTATGCCAATACACTTAATGCTTTATTGTTAGGTGACTCTGAAGCACGACACTTAGGGGTTAATGTTGATAAAGCCAAAAAATGGCTAATTATCGTAACCGCAGTGTTAGTAGGCGTTGCAGTGGCTTTTGCAGGGATGATTGGTTTTGTTGGGCTGGTTGTTCCCCATTTAATTCGGCTTATTGTTGGGCCCGATCATCGTTTTCTATTGCCTGCTGCAGCATTGCTAGGAGCAATGTTAATGGTTTTAGCTGACTTGTGTGCACGCATAATTATCTCGCCTGCTGAATTACCCATAGGGATTGTGACTGCTCTGATTGGTGCGCCATTCTTTATGTTTTTACTACTACAAAAACGACAGACAATCAGTGGATAGCAAGTAAATCAATGAAAAACCCTATGCTAGAAGTACAAAATCTGTCGGTTAATATCCAGAACAAAACCATTATTGAAAATATTACTTTTGAAGTGATGCCTGGTGAAGTGCTGGCAGTGCTGGGGCCTAATGGGGCAGGTAAAAGTACTTTATTTTCAGCGCTTACTGGAGAGCGCTTGCCAGCAACTGGACAGGTATTAATTAATCAACAGCCTTTATCTGCAATTTCAGATAATCTGAGAGCCACTCAAATAGGGGTTTTACCACAAAGTTCTGCTTTGAGTTTTGCTTTTAGTTGTTATGAAGTGGTCTCGATGGGACGAATTCCCTGGGCAACAGGCAAAGACAAAGATGCTGAGATTATTCAGCAGGCTATGGAACAGGTTGATGCTTGGCATTTGTGCGACCGTATTTATACGTCGCTATCGGGTGGGGAAAAACAGCGGATTCATTTAGCCAGAGTGATTGCACAAATCACTACCGATAATCAGCAAGCTCCTAGATTGCTGTTGTTAGATGAACCGACCTCTGCACTAGATCCCTCCCACCAACATTTAACACTCCAGCTAGCCAGGCAATTAACTGCAAGTAATACGGCAGTATTGGTGATTCTTCATGATTTTAATTTAGCAGCCCGCTATGCTGACAAGATAATGGTGATAAAAGAAGGCAAACAAGTTGTTCTAGGCGAACCGCCAGAAGTATTAAAGCCAGGCTTAATTAAAGAAGTTTTTGATATTGAGAGCCAAATAATTAACCACCCTACTTATCAAGTACCTGTTGTGTTGTTGGGGTAAAGAGGAAGTATTATAAGATTAGTGTTTGAATGGGATAACTGTGGAAACTGTGTGTAAGGCTACATGAACGATACAGAGCACGCAGTAAATCCACCCCTGGATGCTCTAATCGGCATTCATGTCTCATAAGACTCTGTATCATCCATCTAGCCTTAGCATATTCGCAGTTTGCTAGCTATATAGAAGGGTTTTGATAGTGAGTAAACTACTAAAATTGTCTTGGTTATTTTGCTTTTATAGTGTCATTTCTGGCTGTGCGGCAACTGTCGAAAAGCAATCTGAAAAGCCTATTTGGCAACAACAAAATTCACAGCTGATTACAGAAGCAGACCTATTAAAAAAACTGCCTGAAGTTGATGTTTTGTATTTAGGTGAAGCGCATGATAACCCCGTTCATCATCAGCATCAGTTAGCCATACTTGAGTATTTGCAGGCAAAAGGGGAGTTGGCCGGAGTGGTAATGGAAATGCTTAACTCTGATCAGCAAGCAAAAATCGATGGGGCTTATGGCAAAGTCAATTCACAAACAGAACTATATAACTGGTTAGAGTGGCAACAGATAAAAGGCTGGCAGTGGGATTTTTATGGGCCAATGATGTGGCTGGCTATTAAAAATAATATACCACTCAAGGCGGGTAATATTACCAGGAAGCAAATAATGGCGTTATATCACAGTTCTACTAAGCCTAAAGCAGAAGGCCCGTACATTGGTGCTATTAGAGAACCCTTAGCGAAGAGAATAGAAGAAGCTCACTGCAATAAAATAGATCAGAAGTCTTTGGTTGCAATGGTGAATATTCAACAAGCTCGAGATAAGAAGCTGGCTGAAGAGGCTGTTAAACTCAGCGATGGTATGAAAAGTGGAGTGAAAGTAATAATCACTGGCTCATTTCATGCCAGGAAAGACGTAGGCTCCCCCCAATTTGTTCAGTGGCTTGCCCCAAATGTAAACGTGGCTAGTGTAATATTTATTGAAGCAAATGAAGAGCAGCTGCCAGAGGTCAGCAATAATAAACGGAGTACAAGTGCACCTTGGTATAAAGGAGTAGAACCGTGGGGAGACTGGCTATGGCGCACGCCAAAAGCAGATACTAATCGTCCTGACTGTGGCTAACCTCATTGTTAAAAAACTTATTCTCTCCACATAGGATAAAAGAGAGTGAAAGATAGGGGTTGTAATTTTTTAAAAGTTTAGTAATATAGCGCGCCCATCAAGGGTCGTTAGCTCAGTTGGTAGAGCAGTTGGCTTTTAACCAATTGGTCGCTGGTTCGAGTCCAGCACGACCCACCATTTTTCTCCCATCTTGTTTTATTCTAAATTACGCCTGGTCAACACCTTTTTGTATTCACAGCTTAACCTAAGTTTATTCGGTACTAACTTTGTGTAAATGCTAGTTGATGGAAGCTTGTTCAGAAGCGTGGTTATACCAGTAATTAGCTAACTGCTGATTGTGACTTACCCCTCGGCCTTGCTGGTACATTTCTGCGAGTTTTAGCTGAGCTGTTTTCACTCCTTGCTTGGCTGCTTCCCAATACCACATGGCAGCCCTAGTTTGATCCTTCGCAATTCCATTACCCAGCTCATAATGCATACCAAGCTGCCATTGGGCAATCCTATCTCCATTATTGGCAGCATGGCTCAGCCAGAATACACCTTCATGTAAATTGAATAGCTGGCTTTGATTACTCAGAAAAACATCGCTCAGCTGCTTATAAGCGCTAGCGTCACCTTTATAAGCAGCCTCTTTTAACCATAACACTGCTTGGTCTTGGTTAAATAATCTACTTTCAGGTTCTAGCATTAGCTCTGCTGCTCTAACCATGGCAATTTTACTTCCTTGCTTGGCTGCTTGCTCAAACCAGTAAAGTGACTGGCTGTGTTGGTCTTCAAATTGTTGATAATAAGAGCCTAATACTAACTGGGCATTGACGTGATTTTGTAGTGCCGCCTGGCTGACTAGGTAAATACCACGTTTGCTGTCTTTGGGTACTTTTTCGCCTTGTATCAGCAAAATACCAAGGCGGTATTGTGCATACTTGTTGCCTTTTTTAATGGCACGTTGATACCAATATGTAGCTTTTTTAGGATTTTGGGCTACACCATCGCCGATTAAGTAAGCTTTGGCTAGGTTATTTAAGGCGGCAGGATGATCTTTTTTGGCTGCTTTTTTATACCATTGTGCTGCAACTGTTTTATCTTGCTTTACACCAAGGCCAGTTGCGTACATATAACCTAGGTTATTTTCGGCTGCAGCATGACCTAATTGAGCTGCAGTCTGATAATAGCTAAGGGCTTGTGTCAGATTTTTATCAACGCCTTGGCCAAGCTGGTGCATCATGCCTAGGTTATTTATCGCCTTGGGGTATTTTTTAGCAGCTGCTTGATTAAACCAGTAAAGGGCTTGGTTATAATCTTTTTGTAGTATATTGCCGAACCAATACCACTCACCTAATAAAACCTGGCTTTCAGCCAAGCCTTGTTGAGCTGACTGCCTAAGCATTGATACCGCTTTTGCCGTATTGTGTGGAGCAATACAGCGGGCAGATTCATACTGCCCTTCTAGTGCTGCCAGTTCGGCTGACTTTTGAAACCAATCGCAGGCTGTTTGAGGGTGCTGGTCAGCTTGATAAAACTGGCCAATTAGATAGTACACAAAGCCAAGAGATTTTTTGTGAACGGGTTTTATTTGTGAAACTTGTTTGATGTGCTGTGTAGACTGCTTCTGTTGGCTAATTGTCGAGACAGACTGGTTCAGTTTGGTAAGCGAACTGGAGCTAGCAGCTACATGTCCCGCCAGACTTAATGTAAATAAGCCTATAAAAAGACGACTAGTTCCCTTTTTGGTGTTTATCATTGGTGCCCTGCTAGCTAAATAGCGACATAAGATATAACTAAAAAAGTCACACTACAAAAACAGACGACTTGTTTATTATTTAACCTATTTTAAACATATCAGTAGATTTGATTTATTTCAGTGAAATTAAGCATTTGATTAAGAAATTAATGCACCTATGTGAATATTCATTATAAAAGGTGACGTAGGTCGTAAATAATCTGTGATTAATTAGATGAGGAAGGGAATTGAAAAGTCACGGCACAAAAAAAAGGCTACCAAAAGGTAGCCTTAGAACCGTGATTAGCCTGATGAGGAGATAACCTGTAAAAAAGCTGTTTAACTGCCAGGTAAACGTCTTACAGTTGTTATCAGAGTTGCCTGTGGCAACTGTTAAACAGAATAGGAAAGTAGCTTATAAATGTCAACACAAATGATAATTATTTTTATTTGCATATTGAGAGTGAGAGAAGTTAGTGCATTAAAAAGCTGAATGACAGGCAAAAAAAAGCCACTCTCAATAGAGTGGCAAAAGTCTGTGATTAGCCTGATGAGGAGATAACCTGTATATAGCAACTTCCTACAGAAGAGGTATCGACAGATTAAATCTGTTGTGCAACGACAACAATGCAAATGATAATTGTTATCATTTGCATTGTCAATATCTATTTTAAATATTTCCCTGCCGCAAAGAATTATTGTGTATGTAAGAAGGTTGTGTCTGTCTAACGCTTAATGATTAGCTCATTATCCCAACCGAGCTGGCAGAGTCATTTGAGTCTGGTGAAACTAGTTTTTGGTTGAGTGCGTTGATTCGCCTGGCCATATTTTCCATCAGGTTAAGGCAAACCCTGGGATGAGTTTGAATGAGGTTAATAAACTGGTCTTTAGGTACGGCCGTTAGGGTGCAGTCATCTTTGGCGATCACAGTTGCTGAGCGTTTTTCTTGAGTAAACATAGCCATGGCACCAAAGATCTCATCCTGATAAATGTTGCCTACTTTTACTCCACGTACATAAACTTCGGCGCGTCCTGTCATCAAGATAAAAACGTGGTCGGCTTGCTCACCTTCACTAATAATAGTGTCTCCTGCTTTTGCTTGGAGAAAACCAGTTGCAGGTTTATCACTATATGGGGTGAGTCGAGATAACCCATCAGCTAATACAGCTGCATAACCAACCAGATATTTAGTAAGCAAAGTCTGTCTGGCTGGGTCGGCCTGAATGTGTTCAAAAAAAGCCTTGCGATCATAAGGAATCAGCTCAATAGGGTCTTTACTGCTGTATTTACATTTTGGCAGGTTAAAGCCTTGTCTTAACCCGACGATGTCACCCTCTTGCATGTAAAAAACTTCACGCTGATTAATCGAACCTGCGAGCTTTCCCTCGCAAATTAAAAAAACTTGGTCAGGATCATGCTGAGTATAAAGGTCAGCAACGGAGTCTAAATAGATATTGGCTGCCTCGCTGGGCAGTCCATTAACAAGCTGGGCAGGGATTAGCTGCAGCTCTGAAATGACTTCACTGATATAGGGGAATTGCTCTCCCACCAAGTACATGGTTGTAGCCTTAAATTAACAATAAGCCATGTTTACTGGCTGACTGCACTGGGTTCTTTGGCCTCTGCTTCCCGTATCAACCTTTCTTTTAATGACGGGTCAAGCTGGTTCCAGTGCGCATTGAGTAGAGCACCTTCTAGTGCATATAACAACACTTTAGATACTTTGAATCCGCGTGTTTTAATTTTGCAATAGGCTTCCACGGCACCAATTTGCTCTAGTGTTTCGCGGTCTCTAATGCCAACGGCATTAAGCCATTGAACGGATGTTTTCCCTAGGTTTTTCAGCTCGATTAAATCTGTTGCCATCTTCGAGTCCTTGCCCTCTGAAAATACCAAGTTGCTCAGGTGACAACAAAACTTCATATCATTCATCATCGAGTTTGCCACCTTGATATAAATAATAGCTGATTATTGTGCCTTGTATGATAATTGATCAGAAACTCGGCTAAATTTTTATTGTATGGTCTGGGCATCGCTTGATGTGACTCAGTTACATATCAGTGTAAACCTGTTGAGTTTTCAGCCTTGGTCTTTTTTGATAGCCAGTCTAAAAGCCTCTCTAAGAGGACTACCACTAGTTGCCGTACACTTAAAAAGTGAGAAATTTCCCTCAAATTGTTGGTTTGCTCTGAAAATCAGCAGCCTAATCGAATACACTTTAGCCAACTATTTTGTAAGACAACTGACGCAAGAAAAATATAAGTGCTTCGCTTTGAAGTAGTGAGTAGCCAGGGTGTTATGTGAACCAAACATATCATGTAAGTAACAAACCTTATTATCAGCATAACTAGACTCGTTTATTGTGCTGACAAATTAGCCAGTAAAGTATCTGAGCTATCGAAAAGCTTCTAAGCATTAATATCTGATTGCAGTCTGACGGTCTTTAGGAAAAAACATAAACACATGACTGAACGTATTCGCACTGGCAGGCAGCCAGCCAACAAAAGTAAGAAGTCAAATGGAAAGGCCAAAAAAGGAGGCTTTTGGAAGAAGCTATTTAAGCTAACAGCTGTGTTGTTAGTCATTGGTGGTGTTCTATTTGCCGGTTATGCCAGCAAGCTAGATATTGAAGTAACAGACAGGTTTGAAGGCAAAAAGTGGGCAATTCCTGCAAAAGTCTATGCTCAGCCATTGGAGTTATTCTCCACTAGAAGAATTAACGCGAAGCAGCTGACGCAACAGCTGGATCAGCTTGGTTATCAGCCTGTTAGCTATGTTGAGCGTGCGGGACAGTTCCATCAAAAAGGCAATACAGTCACTGTAAAAACCAGAGGGTTTCAGTTTGATGATGGCTATGAAGAGTCAGCTCTGCTAAAAATTACTTTTCAAAATAAACAAATTAAAAAGGTAGTAGATCAAACGGGCCAAGAAGCTTTAGCACGCCTAGAGCCACAGTTAATTGGTGGCATTTACCCTGCCTCAAATGAAGACCGCTTGTTAACCAAATTGGATCAGTTACCTGAAACTTTTATTCCTACTTTATTAGCGGTAGAAGACAGAAATTATTATGACCATTGGGGCGTGTCACCCAAGTCAATTATTAGAGCATTTTATATCAATTTTAAAACAGGAAGAGCTGTTCAAGGTGGATCAACTTTAACTCAACAGTTAGTAAAAAATTTATATTTGTCGAATGAGCGTAGCCTGAAAAGAAAAGCCAATGAAGCTATTATGGCTGGTTTATTAGATTTTCATTACGACAAAGATGAAATACTCGAAACTTATATCAACGAAGTGTTTTTAGGTCAGCAAGGTAATCGCGCTATTCATGGATTTGGCTTAGCCAGCCAGTTTTTTTTCGGTCAGCCTATTAATGAGCTGTCAGTTGAGAAGGTTGCTCTGTTAGTTGGCATGATTAAAGGTCCTTCTCAATACAACCCCCGCCGTAAACCTAAAAATGCCCTTAAGCGTCGTAACCTGGTGCTAAAAGTAATGGCGCAACAAGGGGTAATTACTGAGCAGGAAGCAAACCAGGCTAAGCAGAAACCTTTAGGCGTGGTGAAGCATAGCAAGGTACAAATGAACCACTATTATGCTTACCTTGACCTGGTTAAAAGACAGTTAAAGCGTGACTATGATGAAGATAACCTAACTTCTCAAGGGCTGAGAATCTTTACAAACCTCGACCCTATCGTTCAGCAGCAAGCTCAAAAAAGCCTGACTGAAACCCTGAAAAAAATCAGAAAATCTAATGAAAAGCATAAAGCGTTACAAGGTGCTATGGTGGTTACAGCACCAGGTAGCGGTGATGTGCTGGCAGTAATTGGTGATCGTAAGGCAGGTTATACAGGATTTAACCGAGCAGTAGATGCCCAGCGCCATATTGGCTCTTTAATTAAGCCAGTAGTGTTCTTATCTGCGCTGACACAACCTGAACAGTATACTTTGGCTACTTTTGTGGATGACAGCAAAGTCAGCATTAAAACTCAGGATGGTCAGTTGTGGGAGCCAAACAACTTTGATCATAAAAGCCATGGTGCAGTGCCCTTACATGAGGCTTTGGCTAAATCCTATAACTTGGCAACAGCGAATATAGGGCTGACTGTAGGCGTGGAAAAAATACTACAGTTACTTAAAATAATGGGGGCTGATCAGGAGTTTCCTGCCTATCCCTCTTCACTGTTAGGTGCTGTAGCCATGTCGCCTGTGGATGTAGCTACTGTTTATCAAACTCTAGCAGGGGGGGGCTTTAAAGTACCACTCAGGACGATACGAGCTGTTTTGGATGCTGAAGGCAAACCACTGCAGCGTTACCCGCTGGCTATACAGCAAGTTATTCCTAGTGAATATGTACACCTACTACAATATGCAATGCAAGAGGTTATGCGAGAGGGAACTGGTAGAAGAGCCTACCGGTTGTTAAACAACAAAGTGCGTGTTGCAGGTAAAACTGGCACCAGTAATGAGCAAAGAGATAGTTGGTTTGCTGGCTATTCTGAGGACTACTTAGCAGTTGTCTGGATGGGGCATGATGATAATAAACCAACACCAGTAACAGGTAGTAGTGGTGCATTAAGGGTTTGGACAGACTTTATGTTTAATGTAAACCCTAAGTCACTGCGACCAAAAGTGCCTGACCAGGTTCGTTATGTATGGGTAGATGAAATTAGTGGCATGCTTGCCAATGAGTCTTGTGCAGGTGCACGTTACTTACCATTTATTAAAGGCTCTGAGCCTCAGGAAGAATCTTCCTGCATTATTCGTCACCAACCTCAAAGGAGAGGGTCTAAGGTGGTAGATTGGTTCAGAACTCTGTTTCGCTAGTCGGGGGCAATGATAGTGTTTCAACAAACAAGCATATTTCAGTTTCAGCTTAAAACATCGTGGTTTAAACCAGCAATTATTGGCGGAATGCTGGCTGTATTAACTGGCTGTGTACAGCACGCATATATTCCATCATCACAAGACCCTGGTCGGGATATGCGGCCTGAAGTGGTGGATGTTGCTCCGGCCCCTGCTGCTCGTCCTGAATATCGTCAGCCTCAGGTAGTGACTCAACCTCGCCAAGAAAATCAAGATCAATATGCTTATGTAACACCTGATTACCCAGACTCTGGAGTGAGCAACAATCCCGCTGCTCGTCGATTAATTGATCGGGCTCTAGAGCAGCGTGCTAGTGGTGATTTAGAAGCAGCTGCAGCCACTTTAGAAAGAGCGCTGCGAGTTGCACCAAATGATCCAGAAGTCTATTACGAGTTAGCGTCAATTCGGCTTAGCCAGCAAAATTATGCACAAGCAGAGCAGCTAGCTCGTCGTGGCTTATCCTTAACCCGTGATCCTGGGATGAGAGCCAGGCTGCAATCTATAATCGATCAAAGTGCAGTTGGCCGGGGATAGGTTGAATACTTGATTAGTTATTTAAAAATAAAGTTAAATTTCTAGCAAAAATGCCCGGAAACGTTGGTGTCAGGTGAAATATTCGGGCTAGCTTTTAATTGTCATCAAATGGACAAGCTCGTTAAACTAGTGTTACATCCTTTCCAGAACACAACACAAGCATTACTGAATCAAACTTAACGAGCGCTTGTCTTTTTATGAGTACTGATCACATATCTGCGTTATTAATTGAGCTGGAGCAAGAGCTTCAACACCTGAGTATGTGGGAGTCTATCCCCCCTTCTGTAGATGCTTTAGCAAGTACTGAGCCTTTTTGTATTGACACCTTGGCATTGAATCAGTGGTTGCAGTGGATTTTTATTCCTCGCCTTCGTGCTTTAATTGAAGGTGGTCTTCCTTTACCCTTAAACTGTAGTATTCTACCTATCGCTGAAGAGTTCTGTAGTCAGCAGTCCGATGATTGTGCAAAGCTACTGATCATAGTTACAAAAATTGATCAATATCTTTCTTAAGTTTCTACAACAACTACATTTCTACAACAAGAATGCCTTTATAAAAGCAATGCGTACGGTGAGATTGTTTCAGCTAGTTTTTCTATTGTTGGTTTTATCTGGATGTCAGACGATATACCGGAAGCCAATGCTTATTGCTCCAACTATGTTGCTGGATAAAGTGAGAATTCGTAATTACCTTTCTCAATGCTTAACAATAAAACCCTTGGGGGTGAGACATACACCTGAAAGTGTTGTGTTAATTACTGAGATGGTTGCTTCTCAGGATATTAGCCAATGTCAGTGCAAGTCTGTTTTTGTTGAATATCAGGTTGAGGAAAGACTGTTTAATACAGGAAATGCTCATGGTAAGGCGACGCAGATTAACTGGGGGCAGGGTTACTTTATTGCACCTGTACCAAAGTTTCAGCTTAAGCCGCAACTAATCACTTTAAAACATGATACTGCACTACAGTACCAAGGGCCTTTAATCGTTAGCTTACGTTGTAAAGATGAGTGATTAATTTTAGGGTAAGGGTAGTTGCCCAGCATATAACTTAGCTGGGCAATATAATCGAAGCTTAGTTACACCATTCTTTGATGGCTTCATAAGCTCTTTTCAGTTGCTCCTCTTTCTCCTCTTGGCTGAGAACTTTTACTGAGCCATCTTCCATAGTCATCCTGACCCGGTTTTTGATAGTTAGTTGAATTTTATTTTGCTTAGCCTGCTTGCAGTGTTCATCTTTTTCTTTTTTGGCTTTGGCTAAGTCTTTTTCAAACTCTTCCTTCTCTGTTTGCTCTTTCTGTTTGGCTGCTTCTGTATCTTTAATCGTTTTCAGTTGCTTCTCTCCAGCCTCTTGGCTGGAAGGTTTTTGGGCTCGAGTATTGACAACTTTACCTTGGCCTTGCTTAGGAGGCTCAGTGCTGTAATGGGTAACGCCATTTTCGTCTACCCACTTATAGAATTTGCCCGCAATTAGGTTGGTAGAGATTAAAATTAAGCTGGTGAGCAGGAATAGCTTTTTCATGAGTGTTCCCAAACGTTCTGTTATCTTCAATAACACCACAGTTTAGTGGTCACATGAATATATATGTAACTTGTTATGATAAGTAGAGATGTGACATCTCTATCCTTAGTTTTGTTATACATATCACTAAATAAAAGTGAGGTGAAATAATATTTACGATTTAAGCACTTTGCTTGGAGCTTATACCCTTATTGAGTGCAACCCTAAGTTATTCAGCAATATTCTTACCATTGTAGACGACGTGGCAGGTCCTTGACTTCTGTCGCTAAACTGTCAAGAATTACCGGTCTTATTTTTGGATGTTTACTGCGTAAATCGCCATCCACTCTGTACTGAAATTTACACCTTAATTTTCAGTCTTTTCCCAAAGACGCGTTACCTCGCGCTGGGTCGGCTCGCTTGTACAATGTTGTGGGCCTGACAATCTGGCAGTTTCGTTAGGCGGCTGAGCAATGCTTAGCGAAGCGAGGTAGTGGTGTATCTCTTATTATAAGAGCTAATGTGGCTCTTCTCTTTAATTCAACTAGATTGACCACTAGCTTAAAATTAGCAAGTCACGCCCCCGTCATTAGTGTTTGGTCAGATATAACCGTTTGGCAAGCATTGGCAGAGCTGTTCATCTTGCTAATCAGATAGGTTTATGTTGCTCTATAGCTAATGGATATAATCTGTTAGATCGTTAAACTAATTTGTTATGTAGTGATGCTCTAGAGGGTTCATCAAGTGGAACTATTATCGGGTGCTGAAATGGTAATCCGCTCATTAGCGGATGAAGGGGTTGAGTATATATATGGTTATCCCGGCGGTGCACTGCTTCATGTCTATGATGCGCTGTTTCGCCAGGACCGAGTCACCCATATTCTCGTGCGCCATGAACAAGCAGCAACCCATATGGCTGATGGTTATGCACGAGCGTCGGGTAAACCTGGGGTAGCACTTGTTACATCTGGGCCAGGAGCAACAAACACAATTACAGGTATTGCCACTGCTTATATGGACTCTATTCCAATGGTGGTTATTTCTGGGCAGGTACCATCAGATTTTATTGGCACGGACATGTTTCAGGAAACTGATATGGTGGGAATTTCTCGGCCAATCGTTAAGCACAGCTTTTTGGTTAAGCGAGCCGAAGATATTCCAATGACCATTAAAAAGGCATTTCATATTGCTCAGTCTGGTCGCCCCGGTCCTGTGGTAGTGGATATCCCTAAAGATATCACTAACCCTAGTGATAAGTTTGAATATGTATACCCTAAAAAGATCAAGCTTCGCTCTTATAATCCTCCGCAAAAAGGCCACTCAGGGCAAATTCGCAAAGCGCTTGATCTACTGATGCAGGCAAAGCGACCCATTATTTATAGTGGTGGTGGAGTTATTTTAGGGCAGGCTGCAGAGGTGCTGACAGAGTTAGCACAAAAGCTAAATTTCCCTGTTACCAACACTTTAATGGGATTAGGGGGTTATCCAGGTTCTGATCGCCAGTTTTTAGGGATGCTAGGAATGCACGGCAGTTATGCCGCTAACCTGGCAATGCACCATGCTGATGTGATTTTGGCGGTAGGGGCTCGTTTTGATGATAGGGTGACAAATGGTGTCGCTAAGTTTTGCCCAACAGCCAAAATTGTTCATATCGATATTGATCCAGCCAGTATTTCTAAAAATATTCGCGCTGATGTGCCTATTGTTGGCCCAGTTAAAGCGGTTCTGAATGAGATGCTGGGTGCGGTTAAAGATAGTAAGCGGGAAGCTGACAAAGAGGCCATTAATAGTTGGTGGAAACAAGTAGATGAATGGCGTAGCTCAAAAGGCACCTTCCCTTATGACCGAGGTGATGGTGGCATTATTAAACCTCAGGCGGTGATTGAAGCCTTATATGAAACGACCAAAGGCGATGCATTTGTAACTTCAGATGTGGGGCAGCATCAAATGTTTGCGGCGCAATATTATAAATTTGATAAGCCTAATCGTTGGATTAACTCAGGTGGCTTAGGCACTATGGGCTTTGGTTTTCCTGCTGCAATGGGGGTGAAGCTACATTATCCCGATCATGACGTTGCTTGTGTAACGGGAGAGGGTAGTATTCAGATGAATATTCAGGAGCTATCCACCTGCTTGCAATATGACCTGCCGATAAAAATTATTACCTTGAATAACCAAGCGCTAGGTATGGTACGGCAGTGGCAAGATATGCAATACGACAGTCGTTACTCTCACTCTTATATGGAATCACTTCCTGACTTTAAGCGACTGGTTGAGGCTTATGGGCATGTGGGAATAACAGTCGAAAAGCCAGATGACCTGAAAGGGGCAATGGAAGAAGCCTTTGCCCTGAAAGATCGGTTGGTATTTTTAGATGTAAAAGTTGATCCTAATGAGCATGTTTATCCCATGCAAATTAAAGATGGCTCAATGCGTGATATGTGGTTAAGTAAAACGGAGCGTACCTAATGCGTCGTCATATCATTTCAGTATTAATGGAAAACGAGCCCGGTGCGTTGTCTCGGGTAGTTGGGCTATTTGCTCAGCGTAACTACAATATTGAGTCATTAAATGTGGCGCCAACCGATGATCCTACATTGTCTCGACTTACGCTGACCACTATTGGTGCTGACGATAAAATCGAGCAAATTACCAAACAGCTAAACAAACTAATTGATGTGGTTAAGCTGGTTGATTTATCTGAGGGGTCTCATATTGAGCGTGAGCTGATGTTTCTGAAAGTAAAAGTGTCTGGTGCTCAGCGAGCAGAAATAAAGCGAACAACAGATATTTTTCGTGGCCAGATTGTGGATGTCACCAGCTCAACTTATGTTATTCAGCTAACGGGTGATAGCGATAAACTGGATGCTTTTATTCAGGCTGTTGCGCCTGTGTCTGTTTTAGAGGTTGTGCGGACGGGTGTGTCTGGAATTGCGAGAGGGGAAAAAGTACTTAGCTTGTAATTATAGAATTAACTGAAAACAAAAAAAGCCTGGTTGTTATACCAGGCTTTTTTTTGTGGTGAAAAAGTGAAACTAAATAATCCGCTTCATATCAGTCATATGCCCACGCAACTCATAACCGATTAACTCAACGGTATGGTCACGAATAGCATCGTTAACTTCAACTAAGCGAGCATTATCAACACTGTTTGATTTAACAGTTAAGCCTTTACCAATGACATCTGTGCCAATTTTAGCCATAAAGTCTTTTAATAATGGCACGCAAGCATGGGCAAATAAATAGCAGCCATATTCTGCAGTATCAGAAATAACCACGTTCATTTCATACAGCTTACGACGAGCAATAGTGTTAGCTATTAGTGGCGTTTCGTGTAGTGATTCGTAGTAAGCAGATTCTTCGATAATGCCAGAACTGCACATTACTTCGAAAGCTAGTTCAACACCTGCTTTAACCATCGCAACCATTAAAATACCGTGGTCGAAGTATTCTTGCTCGTCAATTTCTGCTGATGAAGTTGCTTTTTCGAATGCTGTTTCGGCCGTTTCGGCACGCCAGGTCAGCAGGTTTTTGTCATCGTTGGCCCAGTCTTCCATCATGGTTTTAGAAAACTCGCCTGTAATGATATCGTCCATGTGCTTTTCAAACAGCGGACGCATGATGCCTTTTAATTCTTCAGATAGATCAAACGCTTTAATTTTTGCAGGGTTTGATAAGCGGTCCATCATGTTGCTGATACCGCCGATTTTTAATGCTTCAGTGATTACTTCCCAGCCTTGCTGAATTAGCTTGGACGCATATCCAGCATCGATACCATCAGCAACCATTTTTTCAAAGCATAAAATAGAGCCTGTTTGTAATACGCCGCACAAGATGGTTTGCTCACCCATTAAGTCAGATTTTACTTCAGCGATAAATGAAGACTCTAATACCCCAGCAAGGTGGCTACCTAAACCTGCTGCATAAGCTTTGGCCTGCTCTAAGCCTTCGCCATTAGGGTCGTTTTCACGGTGTACAGCAATTAAGGTAGGTACACCAAAGCCACGTTTGTACTCTTCTCTTACTTCTGTGCCAGGGCATTTAGGTGCAACCATGATAACGGTGATGTCATCACGAATTTTCATACCTTCTTCAACAATGTTGAAACCGTGGGAGTAAGACAAGGTAGCGCCTTTTTTCATTAAAGGCATAACTTGCTCAACAACGGATGAGTGTTGCTTATCTGGAGTTAAATTACTGACTAAATCCGCTTGAGGAATTAACTCTTCGTAAGTGCCAACAGTGAACCCATTGTCAGTAGCATTTTTCCAGGACTGGCGTTTTTCTTTGATGGCTGACTCACGCAAAGCATAAGATACATCTAAGCCGCTATCTTTTAAATTTAAGCCTTGGTTTAAGCCTTGAGCACCACAGCCAACAATAACGATTTTTTTGCCTTTTAGGGCTTCGACACCCGCGTCAAACTCTGCGCGGTCCATAAAACGGCACTTGCTCAGCTCTTCTAACTGGATGCGCAATGGCAGTGAGTTGAAGTAATTCATCTGTAGCTCCTTAAAGATTTTTTGCCAGCATGGGCTGCAAGGGAGGTGGCCATGAAGGCAGCTAGGAGAGGCCCTAGTTTGTACTCGGTTTGTGGGTGAAAAAATGGCCTGGCAGCAATAGCCGCCAGGGAGACTTTATTATTGATCACAAGTTTCAACTTTAATATGTATTTGTATGCTGAACCAAGAGATCTTTATAGACACTCCACTTTGTAGTGACAAGAAAGATAGCCTATTCTCAGTGTTGCGTAAAATGATATGTTTCGAATACTGTATTGCATAATATGAAACATACTTGGGTGAAAGTGGTATGGACTATCAAGGGTTAAAGTTGTTTCTGCATCTGGCGTCTACTTTGCACTTTGGGCAAACCAGTGAAGCTTGCTTTATCAGCCCCTCCACATTAAGTCGTCATATAAAACGGCTAGAAGAGGAAGTAGGGAAGCCGTTGTTTGAGCGAGACAAAAGAAAGGTCAGCCTAACTCGAGCAGGTGAGTTGTTTCGACAATATGCATCGGAAACACTTGCCAATTGGAACCGTTTTCAGGAAACCCTGCAGGAAGAGACAACTTTATTAAGTGGTGAAATCAGTATGTACTGCTCAGTCACTGCAAGCTATAGCTTTTTATCTGATTTGCTAGTGACTTACCGGCAGCGTCAGCCTAGCGTGGAAGTAAAGCTGCATACTGGTGATGCAGCTTACTCTATTCCGAAAGTAGTGGCAGGTGAGGAGGATATAGTTATTGCGGCTAAGCCGGACCACTTGCCTGCTAGTTTAAGCTTTAAGCCTATAGCAACATCAGGCCTAGTTTTTATTGCACCAACGGTAAGTTGTTTGGCAAGAGAGTTTGTTGATGCTGAGATGATAGACTGGGAAAAAGTCCCGATTATTCAAGCAGAGCAGGGCCTAATCAAACAAAGGCTGCAATTGTGGTTTCGTCAGCAAGGTATTAAGCCTAATGTCTATACATCGGTTGCAGGGCATGAAGCAATAGTCAGCATGGTGAGTCTGGGGTTTGGGGTGGGGATTGTGCCTGAGCTGGTGCTGCTTAATAGCCCATTAGCAAATAAAATACAGCAATTAACAGTAGACCCTGTCTTGCAGCCGTTTACTATCGGTTTGTGTATACAAACCCGACGTTTACAAAATCCACTGGTCAAAACCTTTTGGGATACTGCTAAAGTGCTTGGCTAGCCTCTGTGGTCTGATGAAATCTTTGGGTTAATCACGCAATTTAATTCGGGTTTGATATAATGCCAGAACCGTTTGTTTTTTGGACAATTACTCTATGAGTCAAGAGAAAGACAATTCAGTGGCGGATGATACCGAAGATCAATTGCCACAAACTATATTACCCATCGACGAGCATGTTGAAGAAGTTGCTGAAAATGGTAGAAAGGTAAGGCGGAAAGGGGTTTATCTGTTACCTAATCTGTTTACCACTACAGCATTATTTTGTGGCTTTTATGCCATTGTTAGCTCAATGAATCAGATGTTTGAGCAAGCTGCAATCGCTATTTTTGTGGCGATGATTTTTGATGGGCTTGATGGTCGTGTGGCACGGATGACTAATACTCAAAGTGCATTTGGTGCAGAGTACGACAGTTTGTCTGATATGGTGGCCTTTGGTGCGGCGCCAGCTTTGGTGTGTTTTAACTGGAATCTAACCAGCTTAGGTAAGGTCGGCTGGATGGTGTCTTTTATTTATGTTGCTTGTGTAGCCCTACGTTTAGCACGCTTTAATACGCAAATTGAAACAGCGGATAAACGCTATTTTACTGGCCTACCTTGCCCGTCGGCTGCAGCAGTAGTTGCTGCTATGGTTTGGGCGCTTAGTCTGGCTGATTTAGCCTCTAACGGGCTTGTGACCATATTTACTGCAGGGGTTATGGCATTAACAGGGATTTTGATGGTTAGTAACGTTCGTTACCACAGTTTTAAGGATTTAGAGTTTAAAGGTCGAGTGCCATTTGTTGCAATTATTGCAATTGTGCTGGTATTCGCTGTTGTGTTCACTAATCCACCCTGGGTATTGATGGTGGTATTTTTGCTCTATGCCGCTTCTGGTCCTGTTCTGGCTGTATGGCGATTTAAACAAAAGCGTGTAGCCGCTGCACAAGGGAAATAAATTTCCCAATTACACTGTCTATATTGTTAAGAATGAGTTTTAGCTCAAGGCATCTCTGGTTTTTGTAGTTAATGGAGATGCCTTTAATTTTATAGGCAGTGCCTTTATGTTGATCAAAAAGCCCAGTGATATCAAAAGCTATGAAATAACCCCTGAATCTGCTTACTTTAATCGTCGGCAGTTTATGAAACGATTAGGGCAGGCCGCAATGCTGACAGCTGGCTCTGGGTGGCTGACCGCTTGTGTTGAAGAAAATGGTAGTGCTCAAGCTCAGTCAGTAGCAAAAGCAAAGCCTGTTAGCTTGGTTTCTACGGAAGGT